>JBKJPR010000063.1:0-2900 GCA_046594275.1 Sediminibacterium sp. | reverse complement strand
ATCGTATTCGCCTTTACACGCATACCATCCAAAAATGACCATGCCAATCGCGATGGGAATAAAGACTACTACGAATACACCCCATTGAATTTTTGTATCTATCAGTGGTTTCCTGGCTATCTCTGCAAGAGCAGTTTTAATCAAATAGAATACAGCAACAGGGCCGAGTACTATCCAAATGATACCTGCTAATCTTTTAATTTGATTCATGCAATTATTTTAAAGAATTATTGCCGCAGATTCACAGATTAAATCATCCCTGATCTACGAATCTGCGGCTTAAAAAATCAGTTATCTACAGCAGGATCGATCCTGTTATTGATGTACAAGGTTCCAATAACCAAACAAACTGCCGCTATGATAATCGGGTACATTAACCCCACTAATATATCATTCGTGTAAATAGTTGTCAGCAAAGTAGCAATAAAAGGTGTTAACCCCCCAAACACGCCATTCCCGATATGGTACGGCAATGACATGGAGGTGTACCGGATCTTTGTGGGGAACAGTTCTACCAGGAACGCCGCAATCGGTCCGTATACCATAGTCACGTACAATATCATGATGAACACAAAGAATACCATTTTCCAGTACCCGCCATCCCCCACTGTTTTGGATATTTTACTATCGGGCTTTAACGTGGTTCTTGCCGCATCAGCATAGAGTGTATCTTTCTTCGTTTCCATCACAACCATCCCGTCTGCATAGAACTTTTTGCTTACAACTGTTCTGAGCGAATCCGATGTATGGGCAATAATAGAATGGGTTGCCTTCTGTTCCCGCTTCTCAACCAGTTCAGTTTTTATGGTAGGATCTGTTAGTACCAGCAATTGCTTAAACAAATACCGGTACGATACTATGGCCAGCAACATGCCCGCCAGCATAATCCATTTCCGGCCAACCTTATCGCTCCAGCTTCCGAATACAACAAAGAAAGGCGTACCAAACAATATGGCCCAGATCAATATGGTGCGCGACTGGTCAAAATCAACCTTACATACATTCTCGATAAAAGACTGTGCATAGAACTGGCCGGTATACCATACTACGCCCTGTCCCATAGTGGCGCCAAACAATGCGAGCAGCACCATTTTTAAATTGGAACGGTGGCCAAAACTTTCTTTCAAAGGATTCACAGAACGTGTGCCGGCTGTTTTCAGCTTTTCAAATAAGGGCGATTCTTTCATCTTCAGCCGTATGTAAATAGAGACCACTACCAATACGATAGATACGAGGAAAGGGATACGCCAGCCCCAGTCGTTAAACTTGGCGATGGATTTTGCCTGATCGGAATCTAAGCTATGGCGGGTGAGCAGAATCACCCCCAGTGATACAAATAAACCCAGGGTAGCCGTGGTCTGTATCCAGGAAGTAAAAAATCCCCTGCGGTGAGCGGGAGCATGTTCTGCTACATAGGTTGCTGCTCCGCCATATTCACCGCCGAGGGCAAGTCCCTGCAATAAGCGTAGCAACAAAACGATGATAGGGGCCGCAAAACCGATAGATTCATAACTGGGCACCAACCCGATAGCAAATGTGGAACCGCCCATTAGCACTAATGTTAACAGGAAGGTGTATTTCCGGCCTATCAGGTCGCCGAGCCTGCCAAAAAAAAGTGCGCCGAATGGCCGCACGATAAATCCTGCGGCAAAAGTGGCAAGGGTAGAAAGCAGGGCCGCAGTTGGATTGGTTCTGGGGAAGAACTGGCTGGCCAGCACGGTGGCGAGACTGCCGAAAATGTAAAAATCATACCATTCTATGAGTGTGCCTAATGAAGAGGCGCCGATCACTTTCCAGATTCCTTTGGTTTCTTTCATATTAGTTTAAATCTTTTGTCAACTTACACCAAACCCCTCAAATCGCCAACAATGTAAGAAGGGTATTTTTTCAACACATAGGTATATAGGTATTTTAGGGCACACAGGCTATGTGTTCGCCGATGTCCGCCGATGTTGGTGTTCCGCCGATGTTTGGTGTTGTCACTAACATCACCCTGCTCTCCTCAAGCATTCCGCCGATATCGCCGATGTTGGTGTTATCACCAACATCACCCTGCTATCCTCAAGCATTCCGCCGATGTCCGCCGATGTTGGTGTTATCACCAACATCACTCTGCTCTCCTCAAGCATTCCGCAACATATTTTTATCACCCAACCCGTTGGCGTATATTTATTCCCTCATCATTAACCTGCTGACACATGCCCTATCCCTACCAGATCAAGTCATTTGAGCAATACAAAGAAGCGTATAAAAAAAGCATCGATGACCCCACCGCATTCTGGGCATCGGTTGCAGAAAATTTTAGCTGGCATAAAAAATGGGATACGGTACTGGAATGGAATTTCAAAGAACCCAAAGTGGAATGGTTCAAAGGGGGAAAATTAAATATTACTGAAAATTGTTTAGACAGGCATATCGCCACTATGGGCGACCAACCCGCACTGATCTGGGAGCCCAATGAAACTGATGAACAGGAACGTACACTCAGCTATAAAAAATTACTGGAAAAAGTTTGCCAGTTCGCACATGTATTACAGAAAAATGGCGTAAAAAAAGGTGACCGCGTTTGTATCTATATGGGTATGATTCCCGAGCTGGTTATTGCTGTTCTGGGTTGTGCGAGAATCGGGGCCATACACAGCGTAGTATTTGGCGGGTTCTCTGCTCAGAGTATTGCCGACAGGCTGGCTGATGCACATGCTGAATTCATCGTTACCTGCGATGGCGCTTACCGTGGCGCGAAAGATATTCCGCTGAAAAGCGTGATTGATGATGCATTAATAGGCAATAAAACAGTAAAGCGTGTGATCGTTTGTACAAGAACAAGAACCGCGGTGTCTATGCTCAAAGGCAGGGATGTATGGTGGGAGGAAGAAATGAAACGGGTGGAAGAAGCGGGA
>JBKJPR010000345.1:0-5185 GCA_046594275.1 Sediminibacterium sp. | reverse complement strand
AAGCGAAAGTGTTATCTACGCAAAGCAGGGCCTTAGCTTTTTTCGCAATGGCAGCTACAGCAACAATATCTGTAATATTCATCAATGAGTTGGTAGGCGTTTCAATCCAGATCAGTTTCGTATGGGCTGACATCGCTTTTTGTACATTCGATACATCAGTAGTGTCTACATAGGTGAATTGTATTCCGTATTTCGCGAATATTTTTGTGAACATCCGGTAGGTTCCACCATACATATCATTGGCGGCGATCACTTCATCACCCGGCGATAATAATTTGATAACTGCATCTGTTGCTGCTACCCCACTGCTGAATGCCAGGCCAAATTTTCCATTCTCGATCTGAGCATAAGCCTCCTCCAATGCTTTACGTGTAGGGTTCTGGCTTCGGGCATATTCAAATCCTTTGTTAACGCCCGGCGCTTCCTGAACATAGGTAGAGGTTTGATAAATAGGTGTCATGATCGCCCCGGTGGAAGGATCGGGTACTGTTCCGGCGTGAATATATTTGGTAGCAAGTTTCATTAGAAGGAGTTTAGATGGGGATGGTCAATGCTTTCATTTGGCAATTTAGCTATTCATAATCTTGTAGATTGATTTAATTCTTTTTGGTATTCTTCGTGGATTTCTTTACAGGCACAACAGGCGTATCGGCAGCTATTGCGATGGGCATTATTGCTTTCCTGTCATCCCATAAAAAGATCATACTTGCCCCGCTCTTTGTCTCTTCAAAATAAATCGTAAAAGCTTCCGTGGTATCGGGATTCTTCTCAATACTTATATCTGTCCGCAACACATCCTTCTTGCTGTCGTAAGTAAAATGACCCCAGGTATAATTCTCTTTATTGATGATCAGGGTCCAGTTGTTCTCGTCAGGGATGCAGTATAAAGTATACCGGCCTTTTGGCACTATTTTACCACCGATCTTTACATTTTTAAAGAATTCTATTTCCGTTGCTTCATTAGCGCCCAGGCGCCATAAATCATTATAGCGGATCATCCCGCCAAAGATGGACCTGCCGTTTTTTAAAGGCCTTCCATAAATAACCCTTGCTACCGGCATGTCCCTGGCCAGGCCACGGCTTTTTAAGGTTGGGTAACCTTCGGGCCAATAGCTCATGTCCATAGGTGATTTATCCAGATCCGGGGGTTTCTGTTGGGCTTGGGAACAAAAAAATGTAAAAAATAATGCCAGGCTCAGGATCGACTTCATGTAAAAAATTTTGGCAAAGATAACTGCCTATTGCATTAAGCGAGCGGCAAGCCCGGCCTCTGCCATTTTTTTAACATCAGGGAAAAATGCGCGGTAGAGGCTTTCTAATTCCCCGTAATGTTCTATGAACAGTTGGAATGCCAGCCCCGGCCCTGTTAAATATTTTGCCCTCCGGGCCACCCCTTCAAAACTGTTTTCAATACCCCAGGTAAAACGGTAATTGTAGAGCCAGTCCTGGCTGGTCATATAGGGTAACATGCTGGCAAATTTTTCAGGTAATAAGGGCTGGTTATCTGCCAGTTGGCGGTAGGTTTGTGCCGCAAGTTCCTTCCAGGCAGTTTCCGGTAACTCTTTACTGTCCAGTGCAAGGAAATGGTCATACACCACATCTATAAAGGCGCCGGAATAGGCGCCAACGGCTGGCTTCAGGTATTCTTTGGCCCGTTTTGTGGCCGCGTGCTGATCAGTGAAGGTATCAATGGCCCTGTGTAACTGGATACCTTTCTGTACTTGTATGGGATAATCGAATTGTTTTTTGCCTTTCACAAAATCACTGATCATATTACCTACGAGAATGTCTGGGTTTCTGAAAGAAAGATAAGCGTGGGCCAAGTAATTCATGTTTGTGGTCTATTTTATTTTTTCTTTTATCCAGTTCCCTATAATACTTAAGGTTAAGGGATCAAATGTTTCTTCCAATGCCAAATATTCCTTAACACTACCACATGTTTTACAGTGCTGGAATAAGTGATTAACGCCAGGCACTTCATATACTTTAAAATCAGGGTTCTTGTTTTGGGTAAGTATTTTTTTGATGGCTGAAAGATTGGCCCTGGGGTCTACCTGTTCATCTTTTTCACCATTTAAGGCAAAAACAGGGATCTTTAATTTTCGTACATCTTTCGCTATATCATACGTAAGAAAAAAACGCCACCAGGTTCTTGTCAGATCACGAAATCCTTCAGAAATAGATTTGATCACAGACTCATCTGAACCGTGTAACAAATTCTTTACTGTGGAATCAGGTTGTTGCTTCTTCCAGTTATTAAAAGTATTCTGAGTATAGGCATTGATGTCTTTTGCTGCCTCATCATCCAATGCTACCTGAAGCATTTGGTTATAGAATTGACCATACGCATTCCTGTCATGTTCGCTAAAATTGGCCAGCGGTTTTTCCACTGCCTGGTAATACATGGTTGTTTTTCCGCCAACCACGGGTCCTGCCAGCATAACAATAAACGCAACATCTTTCGAACGTGCAGCTACATAAGGGGCTATTATGCCCCCCTCGCTGTGTCCTATGAGTCCAATCTTAGCTGTATCAATATCCTTTCTTGTCTTTAAATAACGAATGCCTGCCATTACATCGGTAGCAAAATCTGCAGAATTGGCAGTAAAAAAATCACCAGAACTATTGCCAACGCCCCTGTCATCAACACGCAGTACTGCAATGCCCTGTTTGGTTAAATAATCAGCGATTACCCAAAATGATTTGTGCATGCCAATGGTTTCGTCGCGGTCCTGTGGACCACTACCTGTGATCAGGATTACAGCAGGGAATTTTGTTTTAGCAGTTGGTTTGGTAAGTGTTCCCGCCAGGCGTACCTGCTGAAAAGGGTTATCATAGGCAACCTCTTCACTTATATAATTAAAAGGAGGCTGGGGTGTTTGTGGTTTGGGCCTGGCGGCCGAAGATTGTGGTGCAGGCGAAACTTTGATGTCGCCGGTTATTCGTTTCAACGGAAGTACGAAATGTTGACCGCCTTGCGATAAGGCACCTGCTATTTCATCCGAGCCGCTCCATTTTCCATTGTAACTGCCACCAATAAAGTTCATTTTAATGACCACACTGTCACCTGTCAGGGTAAGGTCTTCGCAATGTAAACCAAAGCCGCCCTGGTCGGGGCTATCGAAAGTTACAATGTATTTACTGTTTTCTTTTGTGATGTGGAATACGGCTCTTAGCCTTTGGCCCATTACATCAGCGGTACCCTGCCAATTGCCTGAAATATCTTGTGCAATCGTAACTATACTGGTAACGATGAACATGCAACTAAGAATAATTTGTTTCATAAAGAGTTTATTGATGTTTTTTAAAATAGCGGTAAGAGAAAACAGCCGGTATGATAGTGATTAGCGCTGTTATGCCCATCAACAGGAAGAACCCGGCTTCGGCTGGTAAGAGCAAGGTGCAGATGGTGATCAATAATCCGCCCGCAACCCAAAGTTTGCCCATTAACTGGTGGGTTTTGCGCCAGTTATCTTCATTCTCGAGGGTCCAGGGAATCCGGAGACCGATAAAATAATTGGGCTTTACACTATGCATGTAATTGCCAAGTACGAGGAACAACAATCCCAGCAACGGAAGTATCAGTTTATTAATATTAACTGACCTGTTCATACTCGAATATACCAGCAAGATATTGATGGCACAAAGGAACACTACCAGCACTACTGCGATCTTATGGTAAAGTTCCGGTGATTGACTGGCAGTTTTCTTAGGATCTATCTTAGGCAGGTGCCTGACTAGCAGGTATACCGCCGCAGATACAATTGACAGGAGCGTAGTAATGATCCAAAGCGTAGCCTTGCTTCCGTAACCATCAGCTTTGCCTGATAAGTTAAAATGAATGGGAATGGTTTCCGGCAAGGATGAATAGATGCTTGCTGCATATACCAGCGGAAGGATAATAATGAGGATAATGATGAGTGTTCCAATGGGGGATGTCTTTTTCATATCGTTATTTCTTTTTTGTTTTGGTGAATTGCAAAAACCATTTCAACATCTCGTCCATTACAGTAGTATTGAGGGAATAGTAAATGAATTGTCCCTCCTTCACGGAAGTTACCAGGTCAGCCTGCCGCAGCAGGTCTAAATGATGCGAAATGCTGGGTTTGGAAATCAGGAACCTGTCGGCTATTTCCCCTGCAGTAAGATCCCGCTCTTTTAATAGCGCCAGTATTTCCCGCCGGGTAGGGTCGTTCAGGGCTTTGAATAGTGCATTCACAGTATTTAGTTATTTGTATATTTAGACAAATGTCTAAATAATAGTTGACACAACAAAATTTACTTTTATTTCCCTTCCGGATACTTCTAAAACCGTTTTTAAAAATTAACCCATTGATAACGGCTTTTATGATTTTATTAAGAAAACGGCGTAAACATAACCTGGTATTGACTTTCGGGTCACGATTAACATTGGCTAACATAGGCCCAGTTGCCGTTCATACCAACCGGGAAGTAGTTTGAGTATTCCTGTCACAATAAAAAATGTAGATCATAGCGCTGATATACATTTGGTTTGTCAATCAAAAAAAGTGGCAGGCAACCGATTTTAAAAAGACCAAAAACCAAAAACCATGAAAAAATTATTCATCGCAGCCTTACTGGTTGTAGCAGTAGGAAGCAGCGCTTTCGCACTGGATGTAAACAAGATCAGCTACAAAGTAAAGAACAACTTTGAAGCACAATTCTCTGGTGCAGAGAATGTAATCTGGACCCTACGTGAAACTTATGCCAAAGCCTCTTTTACCCTGGCAGAACAGAATGTAGACGCTTTCTTCAGCCCGGAGGGCGACCTGATCGCATTCAGCCGCAAGATTGAACTGAAAAAATTACCGTTGAATGCGTTGCAGAAGATCAAAAAAGACTATGGCACTTTTACAGTAACAGAAAGTATTGAGTTTGATGAGGATGGTGAAAAAAGTTATTATGTATCACTGGAAGATGGCGCTAAAAAACAGATACTGCAGGTATCCCTGTATGGATCTGTAAGTATTTATAAAGACCAAAAAAAATAAGCTAAAGTTGTAATAATCAGAAGAGCTCCCGGCAGGGGGCTTTTTTGTTTGGTGCCGGTTTTGTGTCCTCATGCCGGATTTGTGTCCTCACAAATCCTCTTAGCCATTGAAGGGACAGATGAACAAGGAACAGGGAACAAGGAAACAGGGAACAAGGAACAAGGAAACAGATG
>JBKJPR010000050.1:0-5214 GCA_046594275.1 Sediminibacterium sp. | reverse complement strand
TATGAGAAAACGGGCTTCGGTGCTACAGATAAAGGTGTAGAACTGGTAAAGCAATTCTGGAAGGAGAGAGGGATAGGGTCTTCAGCACTCCGCATCATCGACGGCAGCGGATTATCGCCTCAGAACCGGGTAACGGCAGATGCATTGGTTAAAGTTTTACAATATTCGAGGAGCCGGCCCTGGTTTAATTATTATTATGATGCCTTACCGGTATTTAACCAGATGAAACTGAAAAGCGGCACCATTGGCGGGGCAAAGAGCTTCGCGGGTTATCATACGGCTAAGGATGGTAAAGCTTATACTGTAGCTATCATGGTCAATAACTATGATGGATCTGCGGGTGAAATTGTTAAGAAGATGTTTTTGGTACTGGATGAGTTGAAATGACAGGCACGCGAAAACGCCATTCTTCAACACATAGTTACATAGGAAAGAAAAGGGTACATAGTGTTTGTTATGTAGCCTGGCATTGCCCTATGTGCCTATGTGTTGAAAAAAAATCACGATAGAAATTCAGGCTCCCTAACTTTACCTCAATCAAACCCCCTACCACATGAGCGAACAGAACTATAAGAACCATACCCGCTATGTAATCGGGTACCATGTTATTACTTTTTTTGCCATACTGGCCTTACTCATCGGATCCTTTTTCAATCTCTTTAAGTCTTCAGAAGATAACCTGTATTCCGCTTCGCTGATCTGCCTTGTAGCGGGTATATTACTCCTCGTGTTCTGGTATATGCGGGTTTTTGCTTTGCGGGCACAGGACAGAGCCATAAGGGCCGAAGAGAATTTCCGTCATTTCATATTAACCGGGAAACCTTTTCCTGCCGGTATACGGATGGGGCAGATTGTTGCCTTGCGTTTTGCCCCTGACGAAGAGTTCCCGGAACTCGCTGAACGGGCGGTAAGGGAAAATTTGCCAGGCAGGGCCATAAAAGAATCGATTAAAAACTGGAAGCCCGATCATAACAGAGTCTGAGTGGTAAAAAACGGCGACAAGGCTTGTTTCAGGTCACCGGGCATACCGATCCATTTCCCTGTTTTGTTATCAATAAAGAATAAAACTACTTTCCCCGTGGTGAGTAGCTTTTTTCTTTCATTGAACACCTCGTGGTGAAACTCGATCTGGTGTTTCTGAGGTAATTCTTTCAGCATGGTCTTGATGGTGATAAGATCATCGTAGTGTGCCGGCCGCAGAAACCTGGCTTCCATCTGCACAACAGGCATTCGAACTCCCATCTCTTCCATCTTCTTATAAGTAAATCCCAGTTCACGGATACACTCTGCGCGGCCCACTTCAAAATACTGGGCATAGTTGCCATAGTACACTATATCCATCTGGTCGGTTTCAGCATATCGTACCCTTACGGTGGTGATGTGTTCGTACATGGTTATCTTAATTTGTTGACAAACTTACGCTCTCTATCTGTTTTTCCACAAATGCTGGAATGATGTTTGCTTACAAAACGCTAATACTACCTTTAAATTCATGATTTCGCTTTTTATTAAGAAAGAAACCGAAATCTTTGCTTACCAGTAGCTCACGATCTATGAAGAAACTAATGCATGTTTTTCTACTCGTATCCGCTTGTGTAATGAGTTCAATGCTACCCGCGCAACTTACACAGGTTAACCTTGACCCGGATGCTGAATTCAAAAACGCTAAAGAACTCTACCAGAAAGAACAGTTCAGCCTGGCTTATCCCGTCTTTAAAAAATTAGCAAGCAATGGTATCGATCAGAGCAATATGCCCGCTACCGTTCGGTTGGAAAGTAAATATTATTACCTCATCTGTGGGTTACAGTTGAACGATGCTTCGGCGGCGCCGATGGCTGTTGCATTCATTGAACTGGAAAATAACACGCCAAGGGTACAGATGATGAATTATCATTTGGCAGAATATTATTTTCGTAAACAGGAGTATGGCAATGCACAGAACTATTACCAGGCAACTAATATTGCCAACCTTAGTAACCGCGAAATTGCGGATATGAAATTTCACCAGGGGTATGGTTATTTTGTGATGCAGCAGTTTGATAAAGCCAAACCCTTATTCAATTCCATCCGCCAGATACCCGGCGATCCTAACTATGTAGATGCCAATTATTACTATGGTTTTATTGCCTTTACTGAAAAGGATTACACGCAGGCGCTGGAGAGTTTCGGGATAGCCCAGAAAGATCCTGAATACCAGAGCGTAGTGCCTTTCTATATAGCTGAGATCTATTATTTCAGAGGGGATAAAGATAAGGCACTGGAAGAAGGGGAGAAAGCCCTCCGTAAAACCGGCCAGTTCTACGACTTACAGCTAAACCAGCTCGTGGGGCATATCTGGTTTGAGAAAAGAGAATTCGCGAAAGCATTGCCTTACCTGGAAAAATTTGTAGCAGGTAAAGAAAAAGTAAGGCGCGAGGATTTGTATGAATTGTCTTATTGCCATTATGTAGCGAAGAACTGGACGAAATCCATAGAAGGATTCAAACAACTTGGGGGCGGCCAGGATTCGTTGGCGCAAAACAGTATGTACCTGCTTGCAGATGCTTACCTGAAAACAAATGATAAGGCCAATGCACGTAATGCGTTCCAGTTCTGTGCTGCCAATAACAGCAATGCAGTACAAAAAGAAGTTTCTTCCTTTAATTATGGTAAGCTTTCTTATGAACTGGGGTATCTAGATCCAGCATTGAAAGCGTTCCAGTCATTTATCAGCGCCTATCCTGCATCCACGTATATTCAGGAAGCAAAAGAATTACTGGTCAATACCCTTGCCAATACAAGCAACTACAAAGAAGCATTGAGGCTATATGAAAGCTTAGGCGTTAAGAGTGATAATGTGATCAAACTCTACCCGCGTTTGTTATACGGCGCTTCGGTAGAATTGATCAATGACCAGAATATAGTGAAAGCAGATTCCCTGCTGACTAAATTATTACAGGCGCCCTACAATACGGCACAACTGCCGTTAACTTATTTCTGGAAAGGCGAGATCGCATATCGTAATGAAAATACTGACCCTTCTGTTGATTACCTGCTCAAATACCTGAAGAACCCCGTGACCAATGGAGAAGTGAACCCGGTAAATGCAAAGTATAGTCTTGCCTATGGTTATTTTAAGAAAGAAAATTATCTGGCTGCTAAAGAATATTTTGAACAGATAGCCGGTACTATAACACCTGCCTCATCCCTGATAGAGCAGGATGCCTTTATTCGTGCCGCGGATTGTTATTTTATGAGTAAGGATTTCAGGCAGTCATTAAAAATGTACGAATCTGTCATCAACCAGCAACTGCCTTCAGCCGATTATGCTTTGTACCAGAAAGGGATCATTGCAGGCGCGATGAATAAGAATACTGAAAAAATAAGTTTATTACAATCGCTGGAACGCCTGTTTCCTGGTTCCTCTTTGATACCCGATGCCAACCTCGAAATAGCCAACACTTACCTTGCGGATGAAAACTACCAGGCAGCCATTGCGCCTTTGAAAAAAGTGGCCGGCAATGCAAAAGCCACTGCGTTGGGGCCACAGGCTTATCTGAAACTGGGAGTGGCTTATTTTAACCTCGATAAGAATGATGATGCCTTGGAAAACTTCAAGAAACTGGTGGCAACACATCCCAATACGCAGGAAAGTACCGACGCTATCGAATACATACGGAATATTTTTATCGAGAAACAAAAGCCTGGTGAGTTTGTTGATTTCATGAAACAGAGCGGAAGGCCCATCACCAATAATGAAGAAGATTCATTGACCTTCCGTTCCGCTATGTTGAGATATGAAGCAAAGGATATAACGGCATCTAAAGCAGGTTTTGCAGATTACCTGTCGAAATTTCCCGAAGGCAGGTATCACATCGAAGCTAATTATTTGTTAGCGGAGCTCTACATAGCCAATAAGGCCTCACTGGAAGCCTTGCGTTTCTATAAAGCAGTTGCTGATGAAGCACAGAATAAATATGCTGAACGCAGTACACTTCAGGCAGCACGCATTTATTATTTCGACCTGAAAGATTATATAAATGCGGAAAAATATTTCAACCAGTTAAAAATAATCGCCACCCAGCAGGAAAACAGACTGGAAGCTATGCGGGGCCTGCTGCGTTGCCAGTTCAAAGCGCAGCGATGGAAAGAAGCCGCAGCGAATGCACAGGACCTGTTACTGGAAAAAGGCATTGCTACAGACGACAGGATGATGGCCAGTATGGTGGTGGCCAAAAACCACCAGTTGAATAATGAGATGGAACCTGCTATAGCTGCGTACAGGCAGGTGATTGCGGCAGGTAAATCGGAATATGCGGCTGAATCGCAATACCATATTGGTGCAATACTCCTGCAGCAGAATAAACTGGCTGAAGCAGAGAAAGCAGCATTTGAAGTAATCAAAAAAGCAGGCTCTTATGAATACTGGGTAACCAAGAGTTATGTATTGCTGGGAGATATTTACGTGCAGCAGAAAGACTGGTTCAATGCGGAAGCCACTTTTAAAAGCGTAGTGGATAATGCTACGATAGCCGAGTTGAAAACTGAGGCACAACAAAAGCTTAACAGGGTGCTGGAAGAAAAAAATAAAACCAATAAAGTTGAACAACAGTAAAGCGCACCGGAATATGAATTACCTGAAAAAAACAGTTCTCATCATTTTCATGGCATCTTTTGCCTCCACCACCGTGGAAGCGCAGAAAAAAGCCACGAAAAGAACGGCTGTGCAAAAAACAGCGCCTACTGTAATCATATCCGGGGATAGGGAACGGACAAGAGATACGGCTGCACCCAAAGTGGTTACGATCACTTCAGCATTCAAACCTTTTTTGAAGAATGCCGCCAAAGTAAACTTTACTGCTGCTACACCTGTGATTGATTCATCCAAAATACCGGTTACGTACAATATCCCCTCTCAAAACCTGTTTTTTTTATACCAACCTGTTTCTATCAAGCCCCTGGCACTCGCTGTTGATTCAGGCTATTCCTGGGAGAATCACCAATACGTTAAACTGGGTGCAGGTAATTTCAGTACCTACTATGGCGAAGCAGCATTTTCTTTTGGGGATGGGAAAAACACAGTTACCAATATCAGGGGTAATTTTTTAACCGCTACAGGACACCTTTTTGCACAGCAGGCCAGTAAATGGGGCATTGATGCATTGTCCGTCTTTAATACCGTGAACAACCACGAATGGACCGCGCATGCGTTTTACGATACCCGTACACAATAC
>JBKJPR010000138.1:0-3509 GCA_046594275.1 Sediminibacterium sp. | reverse complement strand
GTCGGTTCGTCACATCCTGGGGCTGGAGAAGGTCCCAAGGGTTCGGCTGTTCGCCGATTAAAGTGGCACGTGAACTGGGTTCAGAACGTCGCAAGACAGTTCGGTCCCTATCTGTGGTGGGCGCAAGTAAATTGAGTGGACATGACCTTAGTACGAGAGGACCGGGTCGTACGTGCCGCTGGTGTATCTGTTATGCCGCCAGGTGTAATGCAGAGTAGCTACGCACGGCAAGGATAAACGCTGAAAGCATCTAAGCGTGAAACCTTCCACAAGATGAGTTTACTTTTAAGGGTCGTCAAAGACTATGACGTTGATAGGCTATAGGTGTAAGGCTGGTAACAGCGAAGCCAAGTAGTACTAATTGCCCGTAAGCTTTATTTTTTTTCTTGTAATATTTTCTTTCTCAATATGTCTAATTTATTTAAGTCGGAAGTGATCAGTCGGAAGTCTGGAGTATTTATTACTCTTAACTCCTCTAACTTTTAACTTCTATCTTATTAAGATCTTATGGTGGTTTTGCCGGGGGTGTTCACCTCTTCCCATTCCGAACAGAGAAGTTAAGTCCCCCATGGCCGATGGTACTCGCATCACGCTGGGAGAGTAGGTAGCTGCCATATTTATTTAAAATGCCTTTCAGGAAACTGAGAGGCGTTTTTGTTTCTATTAATGAATGTTCCATCAAATATTCCTACAGCTCTTATTTTTTCTCATTATTTTACAGGCGCCAATCTCTGGTAAAATAATGACCAAAACACCAAAACCTGTTTTACCTCAGTTACTGGAAATGGGTATCCGGCCAGACACACCTGTTATAGAAGCACAGAAAACATATATGTTTAACCTGTTCCTTCTGGTAGCCACGCCTTTTGCACTTCTATCTTTCATAATCAATTTTGCCAGCCACAATTATTTGCCGGCTTTATTGAATATAGTACAGCTATCCATTTTTGCCGCCAGTTACCGGATCGCTTATACACGCAAAAATCTGCATTTTCGTACCGGCTTGCTTATGGCCCTGGCCCTGATTGCTATTGTTTCTGCTTACTATTATAAAAACGGAAGTGAATACCGGTTGCTGATCATGATGATAGCTGCCGTTGTCTTCTTTGATAAAAACTGGCAATACCTTTTTTTCGCTATTCTGGTGGCACTGGTGTTTGTACTTATACGGCTGGATGATATGTTTCCTGAAAATATGTCGAACTCAGAAATGACAGGCAATATCCTTAAGATCCTACTGCCGATTTTCTTGTTTGTAACCTGCCTTTTTTATTTCAAGCATATTTATTTTAAAAACCTCATCCAGTTAGAAAAGACCAATAAAGAACTTTCTCTTGCAAAAGAACAGAAAGAAAGAATTCTGAATGCAGTGGCGCATGATTTGCGTAGCCCCATTTCTAATATTGCCGGAATCAGTAAAATGATGTTACTGGATGATCATTTTAGCCAGGACCAGAAACAATTATTGAAATTAATTGAACGCTCGTCCGATACATCCCTGATTTTAATTAATGATCTTCTTCAGAACAGTAATGCCATCATCCAGTCAGCCATACTGCAACAGGTTGATTTGAATGAATTGATGAGCCGGTCACTTCCAGCTCTTCAGTTCCGGGCGAACGAAAAAAATATCAGTATCCAGACTGAACTCTTATCCCATCCTTTGATGGTTGCTGTGGATAGTGACAGGATAGAACGTGTTATCACAAACCTGGTAAACAATGCCATAAAATTCAGTCCCGAAAAATCAGTTATCACTATCGGGGTTTGCAGGGAAGCCGGCCATGCTTTATTAATGGTGAAGGACCAGGGAATCGGTATTCCAAAAGAAAACCATGACCTGATATTCGATATGTTCACCAATGCCAAAAGAAAAGGGACTGCCGGTGAGAAGAGCTTTGGGATGGGCCTGTCCATCTGCAAGCAAATTGTAGAACAGTACGAGGGTTCTATTTCACTGGAAAGCGAACCAGGCACCGGCTCTACTTTTTGTGTACGATTACCGCTTGATTATCGCTCTCCGGTATAACCTTACTATAAGTTGTTGTTATCCCAATAACTGGTAAAGCGCTATCAAGCAACATCTTCCCCGGTAGAAGCAGCCAGCAGCTGGAACCAGTCTTCCTTTTCCAATCTGATAGCAGCAGCAGCTTTTGCCTGCAATAACCTTTCAATTTTTGTAGTGCCAATTACGGATACAATTCCTGAAGGATGCGTATGTAACCAGGCTAATAATATTTCATTTAAACCGGTATTGTATTTTTCAGCCAGTTCCGTGGCAGTAGCTACAATACTCCTGAATCGTGGATGACTGTCATCCGTAAAAAGCCCGCCACCTAACGGGGCCCATGCCATTGGGGTAATTTTGTGTTTGATGCAATTCTCTAAACTGCCGTCTGAAAAAGCGTTCAGGTGCATGATGGAAATTTCCAACTGGTTGTATTCGATAGTTGTGTGTGTGGCCAGCATGTCTGTCTGATGCGGCAGAAAATTGGATACGCCAAACTCCTGTATCTTACCCTGCTGTTTTAACTGCTCGATCGCTTCGGCTACTTCAGCAGGATCTAATAAGGGATCGGGCCGGTGTATTAAAAAAACATCAATATAATCAGTCCCGAAATTCAGCAACGACCGTTCCACTGAACTGATAATATGTTTTTTGGAAGTATTGTATGATTTGATACTATGCAAGGGCCGGTTGGGGCCAGTCATCTGTATCCCACATTTAGTGATCAGTTTCATGTGTTGCCTGAGCATGGGATTCTCCTTCAGCGCTTCACCGAATTCTTCTTCTGTTGTATAATCACCATAGATATCCGCATGATCAAAACTATTAATGCCATGCTGCAGACAAGCTTCAATCATTTCCCGGTAAGCATGGGTTGAAAATTCTGCACCCCATTTTCCCCAGCGCATGCAACCGGCCACCGGCGAACTGATGTTGGATGTTTTCATAGGATAAATATAGGAAATGAAAGCGCGATTGCCATTAGCCATTGTCACCATTAGCCATTGTTGGTCTTATGACCAACAATATCTGCGGGAAGATAATAATTGTTGTGGGTGACAACCGCCATAACTGCGAACGATGGTGTAAGACCCCTTAAGTTGTTGGTGATAACACCAACAACGGTGGGACGACCCGGCGGGACAGCGGTGGTGGGGGGTGGTGCCCGACGGCGCAGGGTGGCGCGGCTGCAAATAAAAAAAGTCCGGCAGAAGCCGGACTTGAATAGTTTGATTTGTTGTGGGATTAATACCTGTTGTATCCACCGCCACCACCACCGTTGCCACCACGATCGCGGTTGTATCCGCCACCGCCGCCGCTACCACCACGGCTTCCGCCGCCGCCACTACCACCACCGTAACCGCCACGGCTTCCGCCGCCGCCGCCACCACCGAAGCTCTTCTTCTTGAAGCCGCCTCTTTCGCCTTCCGGACGTGGAGTTGATTCGTTAACAACGATTTTACGACCTAATACATCAGTGTCGTGAAGAGCTGCGATTGCA
>JBKJPR010000458.1:0-3385 GCA_046594275.1 Sediminibacterium sp. | reverse complement strand
CCTGCTTCGCCAGACCAGTGATTGGGAAGGCACACTATGGGGTAAACCAGAATGGGCCGACAGGCCAGATAGTGACGCTTCCAAATGGGTGGGAAGAAAAAGAGTGGCGCCGGGTACCGTATTCGAATACAATGATGTTCGTGTAAACGCACTCGCACTGGCGGCTACCAGTGTCTGGCGCAGGCCCTTACCACAGGTACTTAAACAATTCATTATGGATCCGATTGGCGCATCCAATACCTGGCGCTGGACGGGTTACCGCAATGCCTGGATTGTATTGGATGGACAGCCGGTACAGGCGGTAAGTGGTGGCGGGCATTGGGGCGGGGGGATGTTCATTAATGCATTTGATATGGCCCGTTTCGGCTTACTCACGTTACACAGGGGCAAATGGAACGGTAAACAATTATTAAGTGAAAAGTGGATACAACAATCGCTCACACCTACCACGGCTAAAACTGATTATGGATACATGAACTGGTTCCTGAATACGGATAAAAAACTCCTGCCCGCCGCACCCGCTTCGGCATTCATGCATGTAGGCAATGGTAATAATATTGTTTATGTGGATCCTGAAAACGAACTGCTGGCAGTTATACGATGGATAGCAGATATGAAGTCGATGGATGCAACCGTAAAAAAGATCATAGAGGCAATAAACCGGTAATTATATCAAATCCCCTATTTTTGCCGCCAATGGCAAGTGGGTCCAGACTTTTAACTCCTGACTCCCGACTTCCTCCAGCGGATGTGGCGAAATTGGCAGACGTACCAGACTTAGGATCTGGCGCCGTAAGGCATGCAGGTTCGACCCCTGTCATCCGCACTTTTTTTCAAATAGTTACAAAGGTCCGCTTATGTGGGCTTTTTATTTTTTACGAATTTGCAAATACGCAGCGCTTTTAAATACAAAGCAACTTATTCAAATCATTTAAGAGTGATAAAGTAATTCCGCACAATACTGAAGTTTTTAGTTGTGAATCTAGCCTACACTACCAACATAGCTAGAATATTATCTTTTGTTAACTAGTGTAAATATTTTTTAATTACTCAATACATTGAGTAATTTTACTCATTATATTGAGTAAAATTAAAAAGATGTATGAACGATCTCATTTACAGGTACTTGCACAACGATTGGCGGAGCCAAGGCAGTTTATAAATGTCATTATGGGACCCCGGCAAGTGGGGAAAACTACCTTAGTGACCCAAATGGCGAGGAAAAACCAATTGCTTTATCATTTTGTGTCGGCAGATGCGATTGCGGTTTCAGATTCCACCTGGCTGGCGCAACAATGGGAAACCGCCAGGTCTTTGCTGCTGAAAGAACAGGCAGGGGAGTTTCTGCTAATTATAGATGAGATCCAGAAGATCGGGAACTGGAGCGAAACGGTAAAAAGACTCTGGGATGAGGACACTCGCAACCAGGTGAATGTAAAAGTGGTGCTGCTGGGTTCCTCCCGTCTAATGCTCCAGAAAGGTTTGACCGAATCATTGGCTGGTCGTTTTGAAACGCTGTACATGGGACACTGGTCTTTTGTGGAAATGCGGGATGCATTTGGCTGGAACGCACAGCAGTTCGCCTGGTATGGCGGGTACCCTGGCTCAGCAACGCTCATTGCTGATGAAGAAAGATGGAAACAATATATACAGCAGTCACTGGTTGAAACCAGTGTCTCTAAAGATATTCTTATGCTCACCCGGGTTGATAAACCGGCCTTATTAAAAAGGCTGTTTGAACTGGGCTGCCTGTACTCAGGGCAGGTGCTTTCTTTTACCAAGATGATCGGGCAGTTGCAGGATGTGGGCAATACCACTACCCTTTCCCATTACCTGAACCTGCTGGATACAGCAGGCCTGTTGGCCGGCATTGAAAAATATTCAGGTAGTATTATCAAAAAACGCTCTTCCAGCCCGAGGTTCCAGGTACATAATACTTCGTTGATCAGCAGCCAGCGAAGCGAGACTTTAGGGGAGATTCTTGAGCAACCAACCGAATGGGGCAGAATCGTGGAATCTGCAGTGGGAGCACATTTGCTTAACAGTTCACTTACTAGCGGATTCATTTTGCATTACTGGAGGGATGGGAATAACGAGGTCGATTTTGTGTTGGAGAAAAAAGGCAAGCTTATAGCCCTGGAAGTAAAAAGTGGTGCCGCCTTTCGTACACAGGGAATGACAGCCTTTCAAAAAACCTATAACCCTGACAGGATATTACTGGTGGGGGATTCAGCATTACCCTGGCAGGATTTTCTGGCAATGGACCCAAACAGCTTATTCTAGCTCTCCTGTTTAAAAGCTAATAGCGACCCGGAAAATCGTTTCCTGGCATTGTTTTTCAAATCTGTCAAGATAGTATCCTGTAGTGCTCTTTTCGATATAGACATATGATTTCTGGATAAACGCAGTACCATCTCCTGAGCGTTTTAATTGAGTAGAAAAAGTATGACACATAATATGCTAATCAACTTTCTGGAAATAATAGCTTGTTGGCAAACTTTCTTCTTTATGTCATTGATGAATTTCACAAATAATCTTTCTGAATAATTTCTCCCGGTGCGGTCATTCCTTTTCAAAATAGGAAACACCCAATCTGTTAATATCACAGGGGCAATGCGAAGCCGCCGCCATAACCGGTTATCTTTACCGCCTTATTTAAAATTGAACCCTTTCTATGACCCTGAAGATCCTTACCGTTGCTGCTCTTGCTACATTTGAAGTATATGCCGCCATACCTGCCGGTTTTGCATTCAATCTTTCTCCATGGATCATTTTCCTGGCCAGTGTAACGGGTGGACTCATCGGCGTATATGTTGCTGCATTTCTCGGCGAGAAAATTAAAAAATACCTTGCCCGGTTCAGGAAACCCAAAGCAGCAAAACCACATACGGGCATGATCTATCGTATATGGGATAAATACGGAATTATCGGCCTGGGCTTTATCGGCACCATTACAGTTGGGGCACCCGTAAGTATCGGCGTTGGAGTAGGATTCAATGTACCGCTGAAGAAACTGCTGGTCTGGTGCTGTGCAGGCGTAATTGTACGTTGTGCATTGTTTACCACACTCGGGCATTTCGGCTTGAAACTTTTATAGTAGGAAACAACAGGGCAGGCTTTCTGTTAGCCCCCGCTTCTCTTTTAATGTATGCACGAAGCTATTACCCTATCAGAAAGATTTCTTTTTACGCTTTTCTTTTGTTTCTTTCTTATTGTGGGTAACATCATTTCCCTTTCTTTCCTGCTCTTCATTTTCGCGGCTATCCAAGTCATCCTTGTTTTGAGGGGGAAGTGCATGCTTTGCTTTTATAGAGATGGGTTTTTGGCGGGGTGTATTATTTTGTTGCATCATAAAAAATGGTTTATACAGTACTGAAAATCCTAT
>JBKJPR010000354.1:0-6234 GCA_046594275.1 Sediminibacterium sp. | reverse complement strand
GTGGGTAAAGGAATTTAATGCAAAAAAAATGGTGGATAAATATTATTCTCAGGATTGGAATACCCTCTATCCGGTGAATACCTATGAGCAAAGTGCCCCTGGTACAAAAAATTTTCCAAAAAATTTACAACAGTATGCAGGAAAGAATTATGGCATAATACCCGCTACACCATTTGGAAACAGTTTCACTTTTGATATGGCAAAAGCTACTTTGGCCGGAGAACATCTGGGGGAAGATGCCATTACTGATTTATTCGCTATCAGTCTTTCTTCCACTGATTATATTGGTCATAGTTATGGCCCTAATTCCGTTGAAGCGGAAGATGGCTTTCTGAGACTGGACAGGGAATTGGGTGATTTTTTTAATTATTTGGATGAAAAAGTAGGTAAGGGAGAATACCTTATTTTTCTCACAGCCGATCATGGGGTGGCCCATGTTCCTGCTTTTCTAACTGAGCATAAAATTCCTGCTGGAAATTTCGATAATGAAAAAGTAACGGAGGGATTAAATCAATACCTGCTGAAATCTTTTGGAACCGATAATCTGGCAATTGGAATTTTTAATTATCAGGTTTCGCTCGACAGACAATTAATGGTGAATAAACATTTGCAAAAGGATTCAGTGTATTCGGCAACCATACAATACCTAAAACAGTTTCCTGCAGTTGAAAGGGTATTTGCGTTGGATGCGATTAGCAGTACCACATTAAGCAGTAAAGTAAAAGAAGCATTGGCAAATGGCTATCAACCCAACAGGAGCGGCGATATACAACTTATTTTGCGTCCACAATGGATTGATGGATTTTTAAAGGGAGGAACTACCCATGGTGTGTGGAATCCATACGATGCCCACATACCCTTACTTTGGTCGGGCTGGAATATCAAACAGGGCAAATCAAACAGAGAGGTATATATGACAGATATTGCCCCTACGATTGCTGCCATGTTATCTATTCAAATGCCCAGTGGTTCAGTAGGTCGTGTGATTGAGGAAGTATTTAAATAGGAACTATGTTCATTTCAATGACATTTAGAAGCTGTTTGAGTTAGTAATATAAAGTAAGTTATGAAGCATATTTAGCCACAGATTTTCACAGATTTTTTCTGTGCTAATCTTTGTTATCTGTGGCAATGGGTTTAAAATGTAATTAACTCAAACAGCTTCTTAATAGTTTAAAATACTAGTTATGCCAAAACAAATTTGCATGAAAACCATATTGTCCGGTATAGGATGTTTTCTGTTGTATTGCCAGTATGTTTTGGCACAAACCTCCCCAATTAACCGGAAACAATTTTTTACTGAAGAAAGTATACTGAAAGCATCATTAGTTATTCCCTTAAATAAATTATTTAATCATTCAGCTACAGGGAAAAAAACTTTTCTGGCAAGATTCATTTGTACACTACCGGATAGTTCTATTGCAAATGAAAAAATTACGGTTGATTTAAGGGGGCATTTCAGAAGGGAGAATTGCACGATTCCCCCCATGAAATTAAATTTTGATAAACCCGCGGCAACTGTTCTGGCCCCGCTTAAATCGCTCAAGTTGGTAAGTATTTGTAAAACTTATTCAGAATCGGGCCAATACCTGATCAAAGAATATTTGATCTACAAAATGTACAACCTGTTTACTGATCTGAGTTTCCGGGTACGTTTATTGGATTTGAGCTATGTAGATAGCAGCTTAAAGAAAAAGACCTTAAATGACCTGGCTTTTTTTATTGAAGATGAAAAAGAAATGGCCAAAAGAAATAATGCCAAAATCAGTGAAGTGGGGAAACCTCACACTGAATTAACAGAAAGGAACCAGATGACTTTGGTAGCTATTTTCGAGTATATGATTGGTAATACCGACTGGGCGGTTCCCGTAAGGCACAATATAAAAACCATTCAACCCAAAAGCGAAGAAACAAAATTAATCGCCATTCCCTATGATTTTGATTATTCCGGGTTGGTGAATGCCGACTATGCTGTACCGGATCCGTTATTGAATACGCAAACTGTATTGGAAAGAGTATACAGAGGCTTTCCAAGAACTATGAATGAAATCAATACGGTTCTTACCCAATTCCATAAACAGAAAGAGGCGATATATGCACTCATTAAAAATTGCGTTTACTTAAACAAAAATAATAAAAGGATAATGATCGATTATCTAAATGAGTTTTATGATGACATTCAGCATCAAAAGAAAATAAAAAATATTTTTATTGATAATGCGAGGAGTCTTTAGCGGATAGAGAGGGTGAGTATTTAAAAGCAGGTTGAGACCAATTAAATAAATTCAGCGGAGAAAATCATAAAAATTGTCGCAAAAAGACCTTAAACATAAAGCGCCTGCTTCCGGCCTGGCAACTTTAGTATTCAAACAGGTAAAACCCTACACCAAATGGCTGGTAATGATATTTATTGCTATGTTGGTGGAAACAATAATGGGATTGGCAGCTCCATGGCCATTGAAAATAATAATTGACAATGTTATCGGTAATCAGCCGCTGCCTTTATGGATTACCTGGGTTAAAGGGTTCGGTGTCCAGGGAAGTAGAATGGCCTGGGCCGCATCTGCAGCAATATTATTGGTAGTGATTACAATTGTTGGTGCGGTTGCGGGATATGTAAACAGTTATTTTACAGAAAGTGTATCTCAATATGTAGCCAATGATGTTCGGTTACAGGTTTATCATCATTTACAGAGATTGTCTTTAGCGTATTATGATACGCATCAAATTGGTAAAATTTTGAGTACCATTACTACGGATGTAGCCACGATGCAGGATTTTGTTTCCAACTCCTTACTGGGTATCCTCATTGATGGAATGGCTATTCTTGGAATACTCGGGTTAATGTTTTACCTCAATTTCGATTTTGCTTTGATCGCTCTTTCGGTAACCCCATTTCTCCTGTTTTTTGTAACAAAGTTTAAGAAAAGAGTAAAAGTACTGATGCATGAAGTGAGAAATGACCAAAGTAATATGCTTGCTGTATTGCAACAAGGGCTTGAATCTATGCGGGTAATCAATGCATTCGGCAGTCAACAGGTTGAAGAAAACAAGCTTAAAAAAGTGAGCCTGGAAACTGTACAGGCAGCTTTAAAAACAAGGCGGTTGAAATCAATTCTTTCCCCGGTAGTTTCAATTATGGTATCTGTCTGTATTGCCATGGTACTTTGGAGAGGCGCCGGATTGGTTTTGAAAAATGCCATGACTATTGGTGCACTTACGGTGTTTCTGTCCTATCTCAATAAATTTTTCAGTCCGGTAAAAGACCTTGCTAAAATGGCCAATGCCGTAGCACAGGCAACCGTTTCATTGGAAAGAATTCAGTTGATTTTGAAAGCGGATACCATCATACCGGAAAAGATAGGTGCCATTAAACCCATGAGTTTTAAGGGAGAAATTGTTTTTAAAAACGTAACATTTTCTTATCAGAATGGTGCTAAAGTACTGAGGGATGTTAATATCGATATTCAACCCGGCCAGCGAATTGGCATTTGCGGTCCTACCGGTGGGGGGAAATCAACTGTGGCCAGTTTGATTCCACGATTTTATGATGCCACAGGGGGGCAAATTCTGATTGATGGTATTGATATCACACTGTATACATTGGAAGGCTTACGGGGGCAGATAGGGTTTGTGTTGCAGGATACTGTTTTGTTTTATGGATCTGTTAGGGAAAATATTGCTTATGGAAGGATGAAGGCAAGCGAAAATGAAATTCTGGAAGCCGCCAAATTGGCCAATGCGGATGAGTTTATAGAAAAAATGCCCCATGGATATGATACGCTGGTAGGAGAAAGAGGCGTTACCTTATCTGGCGGTCAACGCCAACGCATTGGCATTGCGAGGGCCATATTGCGAAACTCCCCCATACTCATTTTGGATGAACCTACTGCAGCCTTAGATACTGAATCTGAGAAGGTAGTGATGGAAGCGTTGGAAAAATTAATGAAAGGAAGAACCGTCATTACCATCGCTCACAGATTAAGCACCATTTCTGATTCCGATAAAATAGTTGTTATCAAAGATGGAGTGGTAGCAGAAGAAGGGAGCCACCAGGATTTGATCAGGTTAGGAAAAATTTATGCTGAATTATACCATATACAATCTCATCAAGGGGCCGACATGTCTTAGTTTATTGACTATTTACCTTGCTTATACCTTTAGAAACCGTAAATTCATTTTTTAAACCCTTTGTAATGTATCATCGTACTTTACTGGTTTTTCCTGATGACTCAGCGCAAATTATTGTAGAGGCCATAGAACAGGCTACTAAGTCGATTAGGGTAAAAATGTTTCTTTTCTCCGATCCCGTATTAATTAAAGCAGTCATTGATGCACACAAGAGGGGTTTGAAAGTGCAGGTGATGTTGAATCCTGCCAGAAGAAACGGCGAAGAGCAAAATGAAGATACCCGGAAAATTCTGGAAGAAGCGGGTGTTGAAGTAAAAGACAGCAATCCTTTTTTTGGTCTTACCCATGAGAAGTCAATGGTAATTGATGACAGACTGGCTTTTATCAAGTCATTGAATTGGGAAACCAAAAACATGACGGAAACCAGGGATTATGCCATCATAACATCACATCCACATGAAGTAAAGGAAGTAATGCTTTGTTTTGAATCGGACTGGGACAGAAAAGATTTTGATCCGGGTGAGGATGCTAAATTAATCTGGTGCAGCACCAATGGTCGTACAAGGATTGCCCATTTTATAGATGAAGCGAAACATACATTGTTTGTACAGAATGAACGATTTCAGGATATGGTAATTATTGAAAGATTAATTAGAGCAGCTGCAAGAGGTGTCAAATTGCATGTAATGGTCCGGCCCCCACATACTTTGAAAAAAGAAAAATTAATTGAAGGAGTAGGCGGTCTTCGGATAATGGATGATGTTGGTATTAAGATTCATAAGCTCAATCATTTGAAGCTACACGGTAAAATGTTACTGGCAGATGGATGCAGAGCCATCATAGGTTCGATCAATCTTACACCTGGAAGTTTTGATGATCGCCGCGAACTCGCTATTGAAGTACATGATACGGAAATTGTTCAGCGATTAAAAAAGATCGCCCATCTCGACTGGGAAAACTCACACCAGTTGGATTTGACTGATGCTGGATTGTTTGAAGACCTTGAATTCAGGGGGATGGGAGGTTCAGAAAAATTAGTGTTGCATGTAGATCATGAGAAAAAGGAGAAACAGCATAAACATAAGAAGCACCATAAAAAATGATAATGACCAAGCGTCAGATTTTTCTATCAATCATTTTGAGTGTTATAGGACTTACTGTTTGGATTGCAGTTGGTAAGATGTCCAATGAAGTAGAGCCATGGGACAGTATCGAATATTATCTAATAGGGTTGCCTATAATGTTTGGGGCGTCAGCCATTGCAGGATTCATTGAACCAAGATTTCCATTGAAGTGGGGGCTTTTCGTTGTTGTCCTTCAGCCAATAGCCCTTTTCATAGAAAGCAAAGCAGGACCTTTGGCCATTGTAGGATTATTCTTTTTTCTATGTTTCATGTTGCTGGCATCCGGTTGTGCTTATGTCGGTAAAATGATACAGAAATACAGGCAAATAAACTGAATTGCATTTAACTGTGAACTTGAGCATTTCCGTTTTGAAAATGGACTCTACAACTTTTCAAGGTTACTTTGCAGAAAAGGGCTTTTAAAAACGGTAGCCAGAATTTATTGGCTCTTTTGACAAATTATTTGTTTTTACCTGAATAAAATTAGTGTTATCTTAGTAAGACATCATTTTATTTTACTAATAAAAAATAATCATCATGGAAAAATTTGCAATATTCGCAAGAGTTGAAGCTAAACCTGGTAAGGAAGCTGAAGTACTTGAATTTCTTAAGTCGGCATTACCGCTTGCTGTTGGAGAACCAGAAACAATAAGATGGTACGCCTTGCAAATGGGGCCTTCTACATTCGGAATATTTGACACGTTTGAAACAGAAGAAGGCCGTAAGGATCACCTCAATGGACAAATAGCAGCTGCTTTAATGGCAAATGCTTCAACGCTCCTGGCTAAAGAACCTATTATTGAAATGGTAAATTTGCTTGCAATTAAATAAAAAATTTTGTTATACAAATTTGCCTTGCATTTAAATTTATTTATGGGAAAGCGAAGTCAAGGAAAGCAAGGGTTACCGAAATAAAAGAAGGCACAACAAAAGTATTTGCAAAAGCAGCACTGGGCAATGTAACTTCAGCCAAGTGCAG
>JBKJPR010000468.1:0-4591 GCA_046594275.1 Sediminibacterium sp. | reverse complement strand
ACAAACTCACTACTTAGCTTTTTGGTTATCTGCTATCTCTTTATTGCAGTCCTGGATAAACCCGACGAGCGCTTCCCTGCCCATGTTCTTTTCGGCGCTGGTTACAAAATGGCGGGGGAGGAACTGCCAGGTCTCTTTTAAAGTATCCAGAAAGGCCTTTACATTACGGGCTACAACGGCGGATTTTTCTTTGTCGGATTTGGTAAAAGCCAGTGAAAAAGGCACCTGCCATTTGTCTAACTGGCTTACAAATTCAAGGTCATTTTTTTGAGGGGTATGGCGGCTGTCGATCAATACAAAAACATGTACCAGGTTCTCCCTTTTGCGCAGGTAACCATTCAGCATTTCTTCCCAACGCTTTCTTTCGGTCTGTGAGCGTTTGGCATAACCATAGCCGGGCAGGTCTACCAAGAACCATTTCTCTTTTGGCCCACGGCTGGCGGTGGAGCTTTCAATTTCAAAATGGTTGATAAGCTGTGTTTTGCCCGGTGTACCCGATGTTTTGGCCAGGTTTTTCTGTTTGGTCACCATATTGATCAGCGAAGATTTGCCCACATTGCTTCGGCCAATAAAAGCGTATTCGGGTTTATCGGGTTTGGGGCATTGTGTTACCAGGGCGGAAGAGATAACATATTTCGCTGACTTGATTTCCATGCTGCAAAGTAACTAAAAAGCGATTGAGTTAATTTGTCAACCGCTTTCAAGCCTTATATCTTTTTACGGACCAGACTATCTGCCGGATACCTGGCGCGTATGGTATCCCTTACCGTTTGGCACCAGTTTAGGAATATCTGTTTTTCTGTATCTGTCAATACAGAAACAGTATGAATCTGGGTATACGAAGGCAAAGGCATTTTGTCTTCTTTTACTTCATCTATACATTCTTCCATTTTTTTGTATTGCCTGCCGATGCGGTAGCTGCTGAATTCATTAAAATTTAATTCCTTTTTGCCTTCTTTGATATGATCACTCAGCCACCAGCCTACCGGTTGTATTTCGGTGTACCATGGATACCTGGTGTTATTGCTGTGGCAATCATAGCATGCTTTTGCCAGGATGGTTTTTACATCTTCGGGAACAGGGTAGCTTTTGGAAATATCCTTATCTGTGTTTTTTGATGAATTCTTAGCGGGCCTGAAAGCCTGCATCACCACAAATACAATTAATAAACCGATCAGGATTTTTTTGAAAATTTTCATGAGTAATTACTTGGTCATTAAATTAATACATTCCCTGTCATTTCTTTGGGTATGGGAAGCCCCATTACGGTTAAGATAGTTGGCGCGAGGTCACCCAGTTTGCCGCTTTGTACATTGCCTTTCCATTCCCTGTCAATGATGAAAAAAGGAACAGGGTTAAGTGTATGCGCTGTATTGGGTGTGCCATCTTCATTAATCATATAATCAGCGTTACCGTGATCTGCGGTCAGGAAAACCGTGTACCCATGAGCCAAAGCAGCAGTTACAACCCGGTTTACACAGGCATCTACTGTTTGTGCGGCAATGATGCCTGCGCTGAACACGCCGGTATGGCCTACCATATCGGTATTGGCATAGTTCAGGCAGATAAAATCAGCGGTCTCCTTTTCTATTTCGGGTATCAGTTTATCTGTGAGGCCAACAGCGCTCATTTCAGGCTGCAGGTCATAGGTGGCCACTTTAGGAGACGGCACCATGATCCGGCTTTCACCCAGGAATGGTTCTTCACGCCCGCCACTGAAAAAGAAGGTCACGTGCGGGTATTTTTCCGTTTCCGCAATGCGTATTTGCTTTTTACCATTGGCAGCCAGCACTTCGCCTAAAGTATGAATGAGGTTATCGTTCTGAAAGATCACGTGTACGTTCTCGAACTTGTGGTCGTACATGGTCATGGTAGTAAAATACAGGTTCAGCCTGTGCATATCAAAATCAGTATGATCGGCCTGTGTCAGCACTTCGGTTATCTCGCGGCATCGGTCGGTCCTGAAATTGAAGCAAATGGCCACATCACCTTCTTTAATGGAAGCAAGGGGTTGCTGTGCCTCATTCAAAATAACGGTTGGTTTGATAAACTCGTCGGTAATACCGGCAGCATACGATTGTTCAATCGCGGCAATGGCATCGGTGGCTTTCTGTCCATCCCCTTTTACCAGGCAATCGTAAGCCAGTTTTACTCTTTCCCAGCGTTTATCCCGGTCCATCGCATAATACCGCCCACTTACCGTGGCGATCTTTCCTGCCGACGCGTTCAAATGGTTCTGGAGGTCGGTAATAAATCCCAATCCGCTTTTAGGATCTGTGTCCCTTCCATCTGTAAAAGCGTGAATATACACTTCAGTTAGCCCCTCATTTTTGCATATATCGCAGATAGCTTTGATATGATTAATATGGGAATGTACCCCGCCATCACTTACCAGTCCCAGCAGGTGTAAGGGCTTTCCGTTAGTTTTGGCAAAACGGATGGCTGCCAGCAACGTTTCGTTTTGTGCAAATTCACCCGTACGGATGGCCACATTAATCCTCTGCAGTTCCTGGTATACGATACGGCCGGCGCCCAGGTTCAGGTGGCCTACCTCGCTGTTTCCCATCTGCCCATCCGGCAACCCCACTGCTTCCCCACAAGTGACAAGGGTGGTATTAGGATAATTTTTATATAAGGAACTTACAAAGGGAACATTTGCATGCTGAATGGCATCTGAGGATGGCACTTTGCCAAGTCCCCAGCCATCCATGATTACTAAAATTACTTTCTTACTCATGCAATAAAATTACTGTATTTAGATGTGAGGAATACCCGCTAACTTTAACAATCCCTTACTAAACAGCATAAAGTTGGCATGTTTTTGGCAATGGGTGGGTAGAAAATAGTGCAATATGAAAAAGATTTTTTTATTGATAGGAATGGCGCTTGGGTTCATGTCTTTTAGCTCCCAGGGCGATACCGATGCGATCATACAGGCGTTCAAGAGTGGCAATGCGATGGAAGTGGCAAAATACTTTGATGACTATGTAGATATGAAATTGCTGGATAAAGCAGAAGTAAAGAATATTGGCCGTAACCAGGCAGGGATTACGCTGAAAGCTTTTTTTGAGGAAAATAGTATAACGGGATTTGAAAAGATCTCCGGACGGGAACTCGGAAACACCATGTATTTAACAGGAAAGCTGCAGAATAACGGGAAGGGCTATGCCATTACTGTCCTTTTAAAATTAAAGGATGGCAGGCACCAGATCATTACCGTACGTGTTAATTAGATAGTCCCTCCTAAATAATTTTACTGAAAAGGCCCTGCAACTGCGGGGTCTTTTCAGTAAACCATAGTTTTGCAGCATGAGATCCTTTGATGAACAGTTACAGCATTTGATTGGTGAGGCGTTACGGGAAGATATAGGCGATGGCGATCATTCTACGCTTAGCTGCATCCCCCCCGGCCAAAAAGGCAAAGCTGTATTGAAAATTAAGCAGGATGGCATACTGGCTGGTATGGCAGTAGCGGAAAAGATATTCCGTTATAAAGAACCTGCTGTTGTATTCAATCCCTTTAAGAAAGAGGGCGATACTATGATCTATGGAGAGAAAGCATTCGGGGTAGAAGCATCCGCACATACTATTTTAACCTGCGAGCGGCTGGTATTGAACTGTATGCAGCGGATGAGTGGCATTGCAACCCTTACCCATAGATACACAGAGAAGCTGAAAGGGTGCCATACCAGGTTACTGGATACCCGTAAAACCACCCCCAATTTCAGATTACTGGAAAAAGAAGCGGTAAGGATAGGCGGCGGTATTAATCACCGTTTTGGATTGTATGATATGATCATGCTGAAAGATAACCATATTGATTATTGCGGCGGACTGGAACCGGCGATACATGCAGCGTATGCCTATGCCCAACAGATGGTGCGGCCACTGAAGATAGAAGTGGAAACCCGCAGCCTGAATGATGTGCAGAAAGTATGCGAAGTAGGTACGGGAAAAGTGTTCAGGGTGATGCTTGATAATTTTACCCCCGCAACCATTGTGGAAGCCCTGCAGATCATCAACGGTTCCTTCGAAACAGAAGCAAGTGGGGGCATTAACCTGGAAACCATTGAAGCTTATGCCGCCACCGGTGTTGACTATGTGAGCGTGGGTGGCTTGATACACCAGGCGCAGAGCCTGGACATGAGTTTAAAAGCGGTATTGCTATAAACCTACTGTATGCGTAAAAAGAATAAGCCAGACACAAGGGGTTTTGTTTTCAGCACTGATCCCGGTTTCCGTTTCGAGGAAGAAGAACAGGCGGTACCCGAAACCCTTTCTCCTGCGCAGCAGAAATTGCGTATCCGTTTAGATACCAAACAAAGGGCAGGCAAAGCCGTAACATTGGTTACCGGATTTGTTGGCATAGATACCGACCTCGAAGAGCTTGGCAAAAAACTCAAAAATTTCTGTGGCACTGGTGGCAGTGTGAAAGATGGGGAAGCGATCATCCAGGGAGACCAGCGGGATAAGGTATTACAGTGGCTATTGAAGAACGGGTTTGTGAACACCAAAAAGGCCTGAGGGGGTAATCAGTAGTTAATAATTATCTATTGCATTGCCTGCTTTCATTTTAGTAAATACTTCTTCA
>JBKJPR010000323.1:0-3847 GCA_046594275.1 Sediminibacterium sp. | reverse complement strand
CTGGCCGGGCTGTTCAGAGATCAAACAGCAGGTGAGTATAAAGCATTGTTGCAGCAGGGATATAAAAACGAAGAAGGCTATTTCCTGTTACGCAAAAAAATATCATTCAGGGAATATGAACAGTTAAGAAAATTCCCGCTTTTCAAATTGGGCAGGTATAAAAGCGGGATGATCGCCAACGAAAAAACGATCCGCCTGAACCCTTACCAGATGCTTGCTTTCAGAACAATAGGCCTGGCAAGGGATTCTAATAAAGTGGGCCTCGAAATGACCTATGACAGTTTACTGAAAGGCAGAAACGGTAAACGCACAGTGAGAACCATAGCCGGAGGCGTGAGGGTACCAGTTGATGATACCTATGAAATAGAACCTGAAACAGGAAAAGATATTGTGAGTACCATAGATGTATTTATCCAGGATGTAGCGGAGAATGCTTTAATGAAAATGATGTTAAAGAATGAAGCCGCACATGGCTCCGCTATTGTAATGGAAGTAAAGACCGGCAAGATAAAAGCGATAGCCAATCTTGGGAAAAGAAGCGATGGAACTTATTGGGAAGATTTCAACTATGCAATCAGTCCTACCGAACCCGGTTCCACTTTTAAACTGGCAACGATAATGGCATTGCTGGAAGACAGAAAAGTTTCTTTGAATCAAATGGTGAACCTGGAGAATGGTGCGTGGAAGATAGCTGGCCAAACTGTGTACGATTCAGAAGTGCATAAGGAGAATGATGTTACAATAAAACATGCGTTTGAACTGAGTTCGAATGTGGCCATGGCCAAGCTGGCTTCAACACATTATGCAGGTAACCCCGGCCAGTTCCTGCGACAGTTGAAAAAAATGCGCATGGATACTGTAACGGGTATAGACCTCGCTGGTGAAAGAAGTCCTGTAATCTACAAGCCCGGGGGGAGATTCTGGGGCCCTACCACTTTACCATGGATGGCATTCGGCTACAACTTATCAGTAAGCCCATTACAGACAGCCATGTTGTACAATGCAGTGGCCAACAACGGCAGAATGATGCGTCCCTACCTGGTGAGCGCCATAAAAGAAGAAGGTGTGTTGTTACGTGAGTTTGAACCAAGGGTAATAGATGAAAATATCTGTAGCAATGCAACACTGCAGCAATTACAAAGCTGCCTTGAAGGAGTGGTTACAGCAGGCACTGCAAAAGATCTTTTCAAGAATTCAGCCTATAGTGTAGCTGGCAAAACGGGAACGGCATTAGTGGCAGATGGTAACAGAGGTTATTCAGATAAAATCTATCAGTCTTCTTTCGCGGGGTATTTCCCGGCAGAGAATCCACAATATACCTGCGTGGTAGTGATTAAAAACAAAGCACATGCGGCGGTTTATTACGGTGCAGCAATTGCAGGACCTGTATTTAAGGAAATAGCAGACCGGTTATACAGCTCTTATATAACGCAGAGTAACACTGCAGCGCTCCGGCCAAAGAAAATAGATAGCAGTGTATTCACTTATGCAGGGATCAAACAGGATATAGCATTTATATCAGCAAAGCTTCAATTAAAATATACTGATTCAACAGGCAGGGCAGATGAATGGATCAATATGAATGGAAAAGATGCAGGCGTAGTATTGAACAGGAAAGCAGTGGATAACAAAACAATGCCCCTGCTCAAAGGCATGGGATTAAAAGATGTGGTTTACCTGTGCGAGAATATGGGATTGAAAGTGAATGTGAGAGGCCGGGGCAAAGTAGCGGTACAGTCTATACTGCCGGGGCAGTTGATAGCAAAGGGGCAGTTAGTGAATATTGAATTGAATTAAGGGTTACAAATAAGAATAAAAATCGTCAGGCCGGTCAAACGGCTCAACCTACTATGGCAACACTTCAGGACATATTATACAAAGTTCACCTCAAGCAGGTACATGGCAGTACAGCCATTACTGTTACAGGGATAGAAATAGACTCACGTAAAGCGACCGCCGGTTCTGTATTTGTGGCCATACGCGGCGCGCAATCTGATGGACATGGGTTTATTGATAAAGCCATCTCATTAGGCGCCATTGCAGTGGTATGTGAGGAAATGCCACCCACATTTTCAGAAAGCGTTACCTACCTGCAGGTAAACAATACCCAGGAGGCTGTAGCCTATATAGCGCATAATTTTTATGGGGAACCCTCAACGAAAATAAAATTGTTGGGTGTAACGGGCACGAACGGAAAGACAACGATTGCTACGGTTCTGTTCAAATTGTTTACACAATTAGGGTATACATGTGGACTTGTGAGTACGGTACAAAACCAGATAGCCGATAAGATCATACCTGCTACACATACCACTCCCGATGCTGTAAGCCTGAATGCTTTATTGAAACAAATGGTTGAGGAAGGTTGTACCCATGTATTCATGGAAAGCAGCAGTCATGCCATACACCAGCACCGGATTACCGGGTTGAATTTTGCCGGTGGGATATTCAGCAATATCACACATGATCATCTGGATTATCATAAAACATTTGAAGAATACATCCGTGTAAAGAAAACTTTCTTCGATCATTTGCCCGCTACAGCCTTTGCCATCTCTAACGCTGATGATAAACGCGGCGAGGTGATGCTTCAGAATACACTGGCCAAAAAATATTTATACAGCCTGAAAACAACAGCCGCGTTCAAAGGGAAAATATTAGAGAATGCATTGACCGGGCTGGTAATGTTGGTGAACGGCAAAGAAGTTCATTTCAGGCTGATAGGCGAATTCAATGCCTATAACCTGCTTGCTGTATATGGCGCTGCTGTTTGCCTTGGAGAGGATAGTGAAACCGTGCTGACCGCACTGAGTTTATTGAGTGGAGCGGAAGGAAGGTTTGATTATACCATTAGTCCGGGTTTGATCATTGGCATAGTGGATTATGCACATACCCCCGATGCATTGGAGAATGTATTGATGACCATAAAAAAATTACGGAAAGGACATGAACAGATCATAACAGTGGTGGGCTGCGGAGGTGACAGGGATAAAACAAAAAGACCCATTATGGCGCAAACTGCCTGTGACCTGAGTGACAAAGTGATACTGACCAGCGATAACCCCCGCTCAGAAGACCCTGCAGAGATATTAAAAGATATGGAACTCGGTTTAACCAGTGCAGCTAAAAGAAAATATATCTCCACAGTAGACAGGAAAGAAGCGATCAGGACGGCAGTGAGCCTGGCAAACAAAGAAGATATCATACTGGTAGCCGGGAAAGGTCATGAAAAATACCAGGATATCAAAGGAGTGAAATATCCGTTTGATGATAAGGAAGTGTTGAAGGAGATATTTGAATTACTTGGAAAATAGTGGAAAGATGAAAGTTGGGAGATGACAAAAAGAAGATATCTGTCATCCATCATCTAACAACAAACAACTTATACTATGCTATACTATTTATTTAACTGGCTAAACAAAGAATTTCACATACCCGGCTTGGGTTTGTTTCAATTCCTTACGTTCCGTATTGCTATGTCGGTGATATTGTCGTTGGTAATAGCAACTGTATATGGTAAACGCATCATTTTATTCCTGAAGAGAAAACAGATCGGGGAAAGTGTGCGGGAATTAGGACTGGAGGGTGAAACGGAAAAAAAAGGTACTCCTACTATGGGCGGAATCATTATCCTGTTAAGCATTTTGATTCCTACTTTATTGTTTGCCAACCTGGATAAGGTATACATACGGTTAATGATCTTATGTACCGTTTGGCTGGGTGTGATCGGTTTTTTGGATGACCTGTTCAAGATCAGGGCCAGGAAGAAAGCACTAGAAAAAGGAGTTGCCTACAAAAAGAAAGACAGTGATGGATTGGCCGGGGTTTCAAAAATCATTGGCCAGAT
>JBKJPR010000475.1:0-2587 GCA_046594275.1 Sediminibacterium sp. | reverse complement strand
AGTAACATTTTCTCTACTTCTTCATCCGTTAAACCATACTGGGGTTTTACTTCAATTTCCTGTTCAACCCCGCTGCGTAATTCTTTCGCTTTCACTACTAATATTCCATCGGCGTTAATAAGGAAACTGACTTCTACCTTGGGCAATCCCGCAGGCATGCCTGGAATGCCTTTCAGGCTGAACGCTGCGAGTTTGCGGTTATCTTTTACCAGATCCCTTTCTCCCTGAAAAACAGAAATCCGCATATCACTTTGACCGTCTTTGTGCGTGGTATACTGCCTGCTCACTTTTGTGGGGATCTTTGCATTGCGGGGGATTAATACATCCATCAATCCACCCATGGTTTCAATACCCAGGCTTAACGGAGTAATATCGAGTAGAAGAAAATCCTTGTTATTACCTGCAAGGATATCGGCCTGCACAGCGGCTCCTAATGCCACTACCTCATCCGGGTTTACAGAATCGTTTACTTCTTTGCCAAAAAATGCACTTACTGCTTCTTTTACAGCGGGTACCCTTGTGCTGCCCCCCACCATCACTATAGTATCGATATCGTGGATAGACAATTTTGAATCAGCCAGTGCATTAGCGCAGGACCGTATCGTTTCATCAATAAGCGGTTTGATCAGGGCTTCGAAAGTTTCCCTGGTTATTTCGAGTACATGGCTGCTCCAGACAACACTGTATTCCTCATGATCACTTAATCGTTTTTTAGCCTCTTCCGCGCGTAAGCGGAAGCCCTGAGATAATTCACGGTTGCCCTGCAATTCTTCTATAGAAATACCAAACTGTTGTATCCAGTATTGAACAATCGCCCGGTCCATATCATCTCCGCCCAAATAGGTGTTACCATTTGTACTCAGCACTTCAAATATCCCTTTGGTGATGTGCAGGATCGAGATATCAAACGTGCCGCCTCCGAGATCGTATACGGCAATTGTCTTTTGTTCATCGGTATTCAATCCCATGCCATAAGCAAGACTGGCTGCGGTAGGTTCATTCAGGATGCGCATTACATCAAGCCCCGCCAGTTTACCGGCATCTCTGGTGGCCTGGCGCTGGGCATCATTAAAATAAGCGGGTACTGTTATGACTGCCTTAGTGACCGGCGTTTTTAAAATATGCTCTGCTCTTTGTTTGAGTTCTTTTAAAATAAAGGAGGAGAGATCGATGGGTGAATAGAATTTATCGCCTACCTGTACTTTTACCAGGCTGTCGGTATCATCATCGATCACTTTATAGGTAAAGAAACCTGCGTTCTCTTTAATGTCTTTATAACTCTTTCCCATCAGGCGTTTAGCGCTGAAGATTGTGTTTTTTGGATCGGTTTCTAAATATTCCTTCGCCTCCTCGCCCACACTAACATTTCCTGATTCATCAAAATGCACAATACTGGGTACCAGGCTGCTGGTATTGTGTTCCTGTAAAGCAACGGGCTGTTTACTTTCAGGGTGAATAATTGCCACCAGGCTGTTGGTGGTACCCAGGTCTATACCCACTATCATTTCTGCCTGCTGCAGGCTACCGGTTGCTATATTGATCGCTATTTTGGCCATGGCTACAATTCTTTGAACTTAGTTTAATCTATTGCAAAAGTATAACAATGTACTGCCGGGAATTTCCGATTTACGAAAAAGGAATCAGGATTCGGTCAGCGTGGTTTTACTCAGGTGGTCATGCAGGGGTTTTCCCAGAAAGGGGATAAAAAACATATCAATGATCGTGAGCCTTACCAGGCTCCGGATCAAAATCCAGCCGAATGCCGGTCTTTTTCCCAAACTGTTCACCACTTTCGAATACGTAAACCATTTACCAGGTGTACGGTAAAATATCCCCTCAAAAAAAGTATAGTACATAAACAGGATACCGAAAAAGAACCACCCGAAATTATAATACCTGTATCCCCAATACATTACATACCAGTTCCAACCCTTGAAACTGTAGAAAGCAATAATGAATACAATAACCGTGTCTATAAAGAAATTCAAGGCCCTGGTACCGTCGCCGACTGTTTTCATGAAGCAAAAATAGTGAGTGGTGAGTAGTGAGTAGTGAGTTTTTTTATGTGCCTCCTACTGACCACTCACCACGCACTATTCCTTACTTTTGCCCAAAGACTAACCCAAATGACTCTGATAGAAGAATTACAGTGGAGAGGCATGATACAGGACATTATGCCCGGAACAGCAGAACTCCTGGAAAAAGAAATGGTATCCGGTTATATCGGTTTTGATCCCACTTCGGACAGCCTGCATATCGGCAGCCTGGTTCCTATTTTATTGTTGGTACACTTACAGAAAGCGGGGCATAAACCTTTTGCACTGGTGGGAGGAGCCACGGGTATGGTGGGTGACCCCAGTGGGAAAAGTGAGGAAAGAAATCTTTTGAGTGAAGAAGTGTTACAACATAACCAGGAAGGTGTACGTAAACAACTGGCGAAGTTCCTTGATTTTACCGGGACCAACCCCAATGCAGCAGAGATGGTGAATAATTATGACTGGTTCAAAGATCTCAGCTTCCTGCATTTTATACGTGATGTGGGTAAACATATAACGGTGAATTATATGATGGCCAAAGACAGTGTGAA
>JBKJPR010000454.1:0-2785 GCA_046594275.1 Sediminibacterium sp. | reverse complement strand
GATCACCAGGAATAACCTTGGGCAGGATATTCCATTCCTGCTGAATCAAACTCCATCGGTGGTAGTGAATTCTGATGCAGGAAACGGGGTTGGTTATACAGCTATCCGCATCAGGGGTACTGATGCCACACGGATAAATGTTACACTGAATGGCATCCCTTATAATGATGCGGAGAGCCTGGGTACTTATTTCGTTGACCTGCCTGATTTTGCTTCTTCTGTAAACAGTATCCAGGTGCAGCGTGGCGTGGGTACTTCTTCCAATGGGGCAGGTGCATTCGGCGCCACCATTAACCTGTTTACCAATGAATACAATGAGAAAGCTTATGGGGAACTTAATAACAGTTTCGGGTCCTTCAATACTTTCAAAAATACCTTGAAAGCAGGAACCGGTTTACTCAGCGGACATTTTACCGTAGATGCCCGGCTGAGCCGGATCAGCAGCGATGGTTTTATTGAACGCGCCAAAAGCGATTTGAAGTCTTTTTACACCAGTACCGCATATATCAACAATAAGTCCTCGCTGAGACTGAATATTTTTTCAGGAAAAGAAAAAACCTACCAGGCATGGTATGGCGTACCGGAGAGCAAGCTGGGTACCAACCGGAGAACCAATCCCGCAGGCACTGAAAAAGCCGGTACACCCTATGATAACCAGACAGATAATTATACTCAGACCCATTACCAGTTATTCTTTAATCATTCCTTCCATAGCCGATGGTCGTTTAATACCGCAGCGTTCCTCACAAGAGGAAAAGGCTATTATGAAGAATACAAAGCGAAGCAGACTTTTTCAAAATACGGCTTGCCCAATGTGGTGGTGAATGGCACGACTCTCGCCAAAACAGATCTGGTAAGACAAAGATGGCTGGACAATTATTTCTATGGACAGATAGCCTCCTTGCAATACAAAGATGTGAAAGATGAACTGACCATTGGCGGTGGCTGGACAAAATATGACGGAAAACATTATGGCACTATTCCCTGGATACAGGTGGGTAGTGTTCCAACGGGTTACCGCTATTACGAATATCCTGCTGTGAAAACGGACCTCAATCTCTATACCAAATGGCAGCACCAACTGGCTACTAACTGGTCGGGGTTTGCCGACCTGCAGTACCGCCATGTAAACCATGATATGAAAGGTTTTCAGGGCAGCCCCGGTTTGAATGTGAATAGAAGTTTCGATTTTATAAACCCGAAAGCAGGCATTACCTATAACCACAATGGATTACAGGCTTATATGAGTTACGCATTGGGAAATAAAGAACCGAACAGGAGGGATTTTCAGGCCAGCCCGGTTACGCAACCCAAACGCGAAACCCTGCATGATTTTGAACTGGGCATCGAGAAAAAAAATGCCGCCTGTCAATTCGGGGCCACACTCTACTATATGTATTATGTGGATCAGTTGGTATTAACGGGCCAGATCAATGATGTAGGATCTTACACAAGAAAAAATATTCCCCGTAGTTACCGGATGGGAATTGAGTTACAGGGAAGCGCTGTGATCAGCAACCAGATAAATATAGCAGGTAATCTTGCCCTTAGCAGGAATAAGATCCCATCATTTGTTGAATACATTGACAATTATGACACCGGTGGACAGGATGCGGTATCTCATTCCAACACAGATATTTCTTTCTCTCCCGCTGTTATTGCCGGGGCCACCATCAATGTATTACCGGTACAAAACCTGGAATTCAGTTTTATCAGCAAGTACGTAAGCAAGCAATACTTGGATAACAGCCAGGATGAAAAAAGAAAACTGGACGCGTTTTTTGTACAGGATATCAGGGCCGGTCTGACCATTAAGAAAGCATTGTTTTCAGAATGGCGCATCATCGGGCAGGTGAATAATGTATTTAACAGAAAGTATGAGCCAAATGGATACACGTACAGTTATAGATACAATAATGAATTAACTACTGAGAATGGGTATTACCCGATGGCGGGGACGAACTTTATGCTGGGAGTGAATATAAAATTCTAAATGCCTTTAGCTGGCAGTAAAGCATGAAATGACATTGTTCATTTCATGCTTTTTTTTTGCTTTTAATGGTGCGGTAATTTTTCATTTTTTGAAAATTTTATTGGTATAGTATACTATCATACAGTCTGTAATTTTTATCAAACCCAGTTTTTAGTTGAGTGTGATAAAAATAAAATAGAAGTATAAGTATATTGTAAATCAATTAGTTATATTAATTTGATCAAAAATATTTGTTTAAAAAATTAGCGAACCATTGATCGTTAGTCACATTCTACAATTTAGTATAACGTCTAACTATTATTACCTGAAATAGAATAATTATTAAACAATTTGTTTTATTGGGGAACTGTATACCCGTTTATATCGTATATAAGAACGGCACTGTTTTTTAACAACCATTCATAACCTTATATCATCCACCTGAATTTTTCATCATTAAATAAACGACAGACCTCGGCCCCGTCAAATGCTATTCAACATTTTTTAGTATTCATTTATTCATTTATTAAACAGTAATTATGACAAGTAAACCGAATCAGGTTGATGATTCCGTAATGGAAGTTATTGAGCCATCCCATCAACCCTCACGTAGAAAATTTCTTGCCACTGCAGGAGGTTTTTCCATTTTATCAGCATTCGCACTTAGTTCCTGCAAAAAAAGCAGCAGTAATGGAGGCGCAGGCGTTAACTTAGGCAGCGGCGATGTAGGCATTTTAAATTATGCGTATGCATTAGAACAACTGGAAGCCGCATTTTACATCCAGGTACTGGCTTCTCCCTATGGAAGTATGT
>JBKJPR010000448.1:0-3344 GCA_046594275.1 Sediminibacterium sp. | reverse complement strand
CGCCCGCCACATTGGGGCGGATATATTGTAAAGCCCACACTTTTCGAATTCTGGCAGGGCCGCAGCAGCCGGCTGCACGACAGGATACAGTATACCGTACAACCGGGGGGTAGCTGGAAAATTGAGAGGCTGGCGCCTTAGATGTGGATGTGGGCATTGGCTGTGTTGGCCATCTGTGCATTGAAGGGGAATGCGAGGATTAGCTTACAATAGGCAGTAGTTCTATATTTCAGGCTTCCCCGCAAATGTCTCACGGAGTGGACTGCGGTTTACGCATCAATTGTTGTTACTATGTTTTTATTTAGTTTAGCAATTTTGTACTCTTCGTTTAGTGTCTTCGTAATACCCGGCCCATAGTATATACCGGATGATTGGATAAAACCGTCGTAAATAATTTTATCAAAAAAAGGGATAAGTGTTGTGGTCATATTTACTGGAAACTTATCAAAAAAATCATCAAATGGGTCACTCAGTGCTTTCACAGCATAAAATTTATTATCCTTTGTGTCTATAAAAATGGCATTCTTTTTTAAACATTTTAAAATAACAAAATTGCTGCTTATTTTTCTTTTAAAGCCATTTAATATAGTGATTTCATCGTTTGTTAAGTGATCAAAATTAGAAGCAATATACTCATCAAGAAGATCTTCATTGTCAAAGAAAAACTCTCTGCATTTAAATTTAACTTGTAAATCAAGGTTACGAAATTCATTAAATTTGGTTTTGGTAGAAATAATATTCGCTTGTTGCCCCATAAAATAAAGAAGACCGAGATGTGTCTTTAAATAGTCGTTAAACTCCTTAGTTGTTAATGTCATACTATAGTTGTTCTAAAACTTACCGCCAACGGTCACGGCTTGCCTATGTGGCGATATTCCGTGTTCCGTCAGCTCGTAACTGTTACTAAATTTATAAATAAAAGTTCATTGTTGATTCTATTGCTCAGTGTTATTCGTCTGTTGGAACTGAAGCCGAATAGCAAAAAGCTGGGAATATATTAGTCGCCCCGCCATATTGCCAAGCCGCCTGTTGTCAAACCGTGGGTTTTTAATTGAGGTTGATGAATGTCTTTATTCTCTATTTTGGAATTCCTCTGTCAAAGACCCAAATATTATGATGATTCTGCGGTCTGCCTGTAAATACTTCGTCAGCTATAAATTCATTTTGATTATTCCCAAATTTATAATTAACAATGTTTAAGAAATTCTTTCTCCATAATGTTGCTTGCAAATTATTTTCTTTCCGCTCTAATTTGCCTTTAAATAATATTTTTACTTTCCTTGTCTGTCCATCAGCAACCATCTTAAAGTTTATTTTCTTTTTCTTGTCGCCAAATATGTGAATCCTTGTCAAACTAAAATTATCACCCTCTTGCTTTATTATAAACAAACTACTTGTTAAGCTATTTGGTCGGTGTTCTAATGTACTTTTTTCTAAGTTTAGCACCCAAGTCCCGGTATAGTTAGGTGGTTGAGCAAAAATTTGTAATTGAAAACCAAATAATCCAAGTAATGTCAGGAAAAATTTTATTTTTTTCTTCATATGTTCAAGAATAGTTTAGGCGAAAGGTCGCCTTTTTGATTCTGGCTAAAGTGAAATTTTGTGTTAAAAATTATTGTTTTGTACTTTTTAAATTGTGTCCAATTGCAATCTTGCATTTGCAACTCGAAACAGTTTTAATTTGGGGAAATGGCGTACAACAAAAAGAAAAGTATCCGCAAGGCCCCCTTTCAAAGCCTCGCATCAAAGTGTGTCACGGGGCTTTGTGGTATACTTTTGGGTTGACCTACTTCGCCGTAGGCTTGCTGATAGGGAGAAGGAAGTTTTGACTTTAATTTTTCTATTTCTTGTTTTTTAAATTTCGTTTTGTATTCCTGTTCTCTGTCTGTGCCGCTTTTTAGCCATTGGGGGAGGCGGCTGTTATAAATGTAATGCTTACTTCCTTATTTTACAGGGGATAGACAGTAATTTTTCTTAGCCGGGCATAGACATGGCGGCTTAACACAGTAATCCCCGTAATAAAAAAACCGCAGCCACCCGGCTGCGGTTCAATACTATTTGTGATATCTGCTAATTTGTATAAGGTTTCTCTCTTCGCTGCGTTCGAAAGGACGGGTGAGTGTTTACTTCCGCTTCATCACTTTCTCCACCGCCTCTACAATAAAAGGCGTATCTAATCCATACTTGGTTAATAGTTCTGTTGGCTTGCCGCTTTCACCGAAGGTATCGTTGGTGCCGATATATTCTATAGGTATTGGTAAATGCCTGGCTGCCACCTGCGCAATGGCATCACCTAATCCGCCAATCACATTATGCTCTTCTACCGTAACCGCGCATTTTGTTTTGAGAATGGATTGAATGATAGCTGTGCTGTCTAATGGTTTAATGGTGTGTATATTGATCAGTTCAACACTCACCCCTTTTTCTTCCAGTATCCTTCCTGCCTCAATCGCTTTCCATACCATATGCCCGCAGGCGAAAATGGATACATCGGTTCCTTCACTTAACTGCTGCGCTTTGCCGATAACGAAATCGCTACCGTCTTCTTTGGTAAAATTGGGCCATTTGGGGCGGCCAAACCGTAAGTAAACCGGTCCCTGGTAAGAAGCGATAGCTTTGGTTGCGGCCTTGGTCTGGTTAAAATCGCAGGGCACGATCACGGTCATGCCGGGCAGCATTTTCATCAGCCCGATATCTTCTAATATCTGGTGCGTGGCGCCGTCTTCACCCAGGGTCAGTCCTGCGTGCGAAGCACAGATCTTTACATTCTTGCCACTATACGCCACACTCTGGCGTATCTGGTCGTATACGCGGCCGGTACTGAAATTAGCGAAAGTGGTTGTGTATGGAATTTTACCGCCAATGGTCATGCCTGCTGCAATACCTATCATATTGGCTTCGGCAATGCCACACTGTACATAGCGGTTGGGAAAATCTTTAATAAAGGGACCCAGTTTTAATGAGCCGGCCAGGTCGGCAGTAAGTACCACTACATTTTCATTCTCTTTTCCTATCTCATGAATGCCTTCGCCAAAACCACCACGGGTTTCCTTCTCGTTCAATACCTGGATGTCTTTCAGTTTCATACTACGGTTAGTTTGTTATTTAGGTGTTGCAAAGTAAAGGAATTAACTCACCCCGGCATCGCTTCGCTTGCCACCCCTCTCTGCTGCGCAAAGAGGGGGTAGGGGGAGTATCTCCCCTTCTCTACTGTGTAGAGAAGGGGCCGGGGGATGAGTTATCATTCGAAAGTGCTGTAGAAATATGGCGTTTTTGCCTCAAACTCTGCACTGCAGGTGTCTACCATTTTATAAACCCTTGTGATACCCAATGCTTTTCTTTTT
>JBKJPR010000427.1:0-2977 GCA_046594275.1 Sediminibacterium sp. | reverse complement strand
TTTTGGGTGCCCGGGCAGATAAAAAAAGAACTGCCCGGCGCAGGTGTGGGACAAATACCTGTGGTGATGACAACAGCATTACTGTTGCCACCGTTGCCACAGGAATTGTAAGCATAGGAATAATAAGTACCGGCCGTGGAAGTGACGAGTGTATTACCCGTAACCCCATTGGACCAGGTAATATTGTTGCCGGAAGAAGTCAGCGTGGCAGCAGCGCCGTTACATAACAGTTGATTCGATGGTGGATTAACCGAAGTGGCGGAGGGTTTGTTAAGTGTTGTAATGGTTACGGTTGCACTGTTGGGGCCATTCCCGCAACTGCTGTTTGATTCCCAGGCATAATAATTCCCGGCAGTATTTACGGTGATGCTGTTGCCAGTAGCACCGGTTGACCAGCGAATAACGCCCCCTGTCGTGGAAGGTGAAGTGCTGATCATTTGTCCTGCACCATCACAAAGTAAAATCGTTCCGCTGACACTCAAAGCAGGCGCGGTCGGTGTATTATTGGTAGCGACCGTAACCGTATTGCTTGTTGCACTTGTTCCGCAGGAACTCTGTTCCTGTGTATAATAAGAACCAGCAGAATTTATCGTATAGCTTGCCCCGAAATATCCTGTTGAAGAACCATTATAATACCAGAGAATAGCTGAGGGCACCGCTGCGCTGCTGTTTAATGTGGTCGCGTTGCCATCGCATAATACAAGCGAACCGGCAGGTGTCACCGAGGGTGCGGCAGGTGTGGCGCTCGTCGCAACGGTAATAGTGCTGCTATTACCGCCCGTACCGCAATTGTTCACCTCGTAGGCGTAATAAGCGCCTGCACTACTCACTGTAATACTGTTACCGGTTGCACCCGTGTTCCAGCGAATCGTTCCGCCTGCTGAAGGAGCCGCACCCAGTGTTGTTGATAGACCGTTACACAACAGGGTTCCGTTGCTGCTGCTAACCGATGGTGCGGGTGGTGTGTTACTGGTACTTAAAGAAACAGTATTGCTGTTGGCGCTGGTTCCGCAAGGGTTTGCTTCATACGCATAATAATTGCCCGGAGCACTCACAGTAATATTGTTACCGGTTGCACCCGTACTCCAATAAATGGTACCGCCTGCGGATGGAGTAGTACTCAGTGTCGTTGCGCCTCCATTGCATAATAAGCCACCGTTACTACTGGTAATTATTGGCGCAGCAGGTGAAGACGCAGTGGTAACCGTTACCGGGTCGCTTTCGGGGCTGCTCCCGCAGGCATTGGATTCATGCACCGTATAATTGCCACCCGCTGTAACAGATACTGTATTACCTGCATCACCCGTTGACCAGGTATAGATTCCACCACCTCCATTAGCAGTGAGTGTTCCCCCAGCACCATTGCAAAGTGGTAAGGTTGGTAAACTGATGGTAGGTTTTGAAGGTACCGTTCCGGAACTGATCACTACAGAATTGGAGACAGCGCTTTGACAGGCATCACTGACTATGGCGTAGTAGGTTCCTGGAGCAGAAACCGAAAGGCTTCCTGTATTATCTCCCAATTGAAATACAATACCATCCTTATACCAGTCATATATAAAACCATAACCGGAATAATTGGGATTGGAAGAAAGCTGTGCATTCAATCCTGAGCACACTACCGCAGAAGAACTGCTGATGGTTGGGGAAGAAAGTAGTACAGGGTTGGTGTATAGCAGGGGGACATCCATATTGGTTTTACTGGAATGTGATGTTGTACTGCCGTATTGGTCGATTGCTTCAATATCCATGGCCAGTTGCTGCCCGGTATTGTTATTGGGAAAGGCTGCATAAGGAATGTCAATGGATATCCATAACTGGGTGGAGGTATTAGTGATCACGGTCGCATTGCTGATCTGGTCACCGTCAAAATAGGCTGGTTGGATATTACCGGCATTGGTATAGAGCGTACCGCCTGCTATATCCACTCTATAATCACCAATCGGTTCATAAAAGCCATTACTGTAATAATAGAAATGAAAAATGATCCCCTGGAAAACGGACCCGTTATAAAAAGATAGCGCCCGCCCGGTTTCTCTCATAACAGAAGAGGGTGTACAGTAAAACGACCTGTCCACCGTCTGGCTCACACTGTATTGGGCATTCAGCGCTAGGCCTGCATGCAATCCAAACAGTAATACAATGATTCTTTTCATAGCATATATTTAATAACCGAAGGAATAGGTAAGTCCCAGTCCAAACACAAACCAGCTTGTTCCCAATTTTTTATTGAACAAAGACTTCTGCTGTACAAAAGCGGAGAGGCTGAAAACTGATGACATGGCCCATTCAACCGCCGCCCCTCCTGTAATCCCAACATTTATTTTTTGAGAGGTCTTCCAGCCTGCATACACCCAAGGCTCATTCTCTAATTGTATACTGGTACCCACGCCCAATCGGTAACTAAAAAGAGTTTTAGAATAAGGATCCTGGTTCGGGGTATATTCAGTGAGTAGATCTAAGCCGTAGGCTGTATAACGCAACCCATTTAGCCGGTGAGCTACAATAAAAGTCTGTGCAGAAAACTGAAAAATATAATTGGAGGGATGCGCGTACTTGACAGCGACATAGTCACCGGGCAACATTGCTTTGCCAACGAAAATGCCGATAGACTGCCCTCTTCCGGCGAGATTCATTAATAGAAGAAACAGGAGAGCGATTGATTTCATACCACAAATGTGGATAGATCTCAATGGGGCATTTCGTAGTCTGATTCGTAGTCTGAGAAAATTAATTATCGCATCCTTTTCTCATCAATCCTGGTGATGTATAATTCAAGCCTTTCTTTGAGCGCCGACAGAAAGGCTGTCGTTTCCTTCCTCCTTAGTATCTCCTGGAATCGCAGAGAGGTATTGCCCAGGTGCAAACCGAACAAGCGTTCAAATAAATGAGTAAGTTCTTTGATCTGCACTTTACCATGGTTACAGGCGCCACTGGCATAAATGGCATAGATCAATTCAATTAAATCGGTTTTACT
>JBKJPR010000308.1:0-2616 GCA_046594275.1 Sediminibacterium sp. | reverse complement strand
GGTGTCTGTTTTTTCCTGGGTTGGGGCAGAACCGCAGGCTATCATCAAAAAAGCAAGGAAAGGAATCATCATCGATCTGAGCATTAGAGCCGTTTTATACTAAAACAGCAAATATAGTACCCCATTACAGGGTAGCCAACTACGTGGAAAACTATCCCCATAGTGTTGACGCAATAAACAATTGTGTTAAAGTAATAAACATTTATTTTCGCATACATGAGCAAGCAGGCAACCACTAGCTATCCCAAAGAGCGGATCAATATTCTTTTTCTTGAAAACATCAGCGACCGGGCCGTTCAGAAATTCAAAGAGAACGGCTATGTAAATGTGCGCAAACTGGGCGGCGCCCTTGGAGAGGAGGAACTGATTAAAGAGATCAAAGACGTTCATTTGCTCGGGATCCGTTCCAAAACCCATATTTCTGCCAGGGTTCTGGCAGCGGCTACCAAACTGCAGGCCATCGGCTGTTTCTGCATTGGCGTGAACCAGGTTGACCTCAAAGCGGCCACAAAAGCAGGTATAGTTGTTTTTAATGCACCTTACAGCAATACCCGCAGTGTGGCAGAACTGGTTATTGGCGCCAGTATCCTGCTTATCAGGCGGATACCCGATAAAAATAAAGCCGCACATGAAGGTATCTGGATGAAAGAGGCAAGGGGCAGCTATGAATTACGGGGTAAAACACTGGGCATTATCGGATATGGAAATATCGGTTCCCAGGTAAGTGTGCTGGCCGAAGGGCTGGGTATGAAAGTGCTGTTTTATGATACGGAAACCAAACTGCCTTTGGGTAATGCCAGTTCGGCCAGGAATATGAAGGAGCTGGTATCTCAGTCTGATATAATCACACTCCATGTACCCGAAACATCCCAGACGAAAAACATGGTTAACAGAGCCCTGCTTAAATCCTTTAAAAAAGGCTCTATTCTTCTTAACTATGCAAGGGGGGAAGTGGTTGATCTAAAAGCGCTTGCCACAGCTATACAGGATGGCCATCTCAATGGAGCCGCTATAGATGTGTATCCCTGGGAGCCGGAAAAGAATGGGGATCGTTTTGAAACACCTTTGCAGGGCGTACCCAATGTGCTCCTTACACCGCATATCGGCGGCTCAACTGAAGAGGCGCAGCAGAACATTGGTGAAGATGTAAGCATTAAATTATTTCAATACCTCGAAAGGGGCATCACCAATGGATCGCATACAGTGCCAGCCATAGGGTTGCCGCCAGTGGAAAATGCACACCGCATATTGCATATACACCACAATATTCCCGGAGTGCTTGGCGCCATCAATACAGCCTTGTCAAAAAATAATATCAATATCGTGGGGCAATACCTCAAGACGAATGAAGATATCGGCTATGTGGTGTTGGATGTAGATAAAAAATTATCGAAACAGGCGGTGGAGTTATTGAAAGAAGTAAAGGCAACGATTAAGGTGAGGGTGTTGTACTAATGGCTAAAAAAAGAGAGCCGCTGATTCGCAGATTATTGTATTCTCACTGCGGTTTAATAATTTTCTAACCATAGTATCCCTTTAAGAAATAATGTTTCGCTTATAACAACTTTAGCGGGGTGAAACCTAACCCCATGCTTTAGCGTGGGGCTATACATGTAATATGATTCCGGGCTTTAGCCCCTGACTGATTCTTGAATAAGATGCACTACCATTTCTTCGATGTTCTGATCAGGTCTATACCAAATTCGGTTTAGGGCTAAAGCCCGGTTTTTCCTGTGGGTATCCTTCCCCAGCTTAAAAGCTGGGGTTAATAAAATCAGGTGTCATTTGCACTGTAAGCTTCACACAGCTCTCTACTAATAAGAAGTTATATAGTAGTTACTTGTTGAACCCAACGATACGGTATTGCAGAAGCAAACCAGAGAGGTTATACTTTACATTCAGATTTCATTTTTTTTATTTCTTCGATATCTACTACTATATTGTCAAGCGACTCTTTCATGTTGCTTTGTGTAAACGACATTCCTGAGCGGATCATTTTTCTGGCAGAAGAATGTAATTCCACCGCGCCTGTATAGTCCGCCAGCGCTTTTATATTATGGCTCCGAACACCGCTGCCGGGCATAATGATGATACGGTCCTCTGCCTGTTCTATCAATTGTTTGATCAGTTCTTTTCCATCCCAGGCATTGGGTACCTGCCCACTTGTGAGTATGCGGTTGCAACCGCATGCAATGATCGATTCCAATGCTGTAAAAGGGTTAACTGTTCTGTCAAATGCACGGTGAAAAGTTACTTCCATCGGATACGCTAAGTCAACCAGCGCTTTGGTTCTTGCCATATCAATATTTCCATCAGCCAATAATAATCCTATCACAACACCTTCGAATGGCAGTTGTTTGCACAGCTTTATATCTTTCTGCATCACTGCAAACTCGTCTTCACTAAATAAAAAATCACCACCGCGCGGACGGATGATGGGGAAAACGGGAATGCGGACTTTCTCCCTTACCGTTTTCAACATTCCATAGGATGGGGTTGTACCGCCATCAGTAGGGTTTTCGCATAATTCTATCCTGTCGGCACCAGCTGCTTCTGCGGCAATGGCTGATTCGATGTTGAATACAGCAATTTCAAGCATAGATATTTTTTTCTCTG
>JBKJPR010000293.1:0-4774 GCA_046594275.1 Sediminibacterium sp. | reverse complement strand
GCATACCATTGCCATAAAGTGTACCCATACCCGCTGTTTGAGCATGACTAACCACTATGTTCAATACTTCATTAAAAAGAACTTCCTTACTGCTGGTTACTACTAATGCCTGTATAGCAAATACATTCCTGGTCCTATTCAAAAGAGCCGAATCAAGGGGTCCATTAGCTCTCGCTGAAAAGAACAGATTGGGTTTAAACTCGTACAAATTTAGGTACATGTGAACATGGTTGGTATCGGCATCATCAAAATCAAGTGTCACCGTTGAAGCCTCTTCGTCATTTTTAGGGAACTGAATGTTGAAATTCGCAGTATCTGTAAGTGAAAGTCGCCGGTGCCGCAATAATATCTGGCTGAGTTGCTGCACAAAAGCCTTTCTTATCTCTGCACTTTGCCAGTAATACCTAAGGTCATTCGATGTGTAATTCCGGAACTTTTCCAGGGTCACTTTTTTCTGTGCAGTGACGGGTTGCATGGAAAGGAGAAAAAGTAGCGCGGGGAATAGTTTTTTGATCATCATAGAGCAGTATTAAGGGATGGCGCTTCTGCCACATCAAATTTTATGCTAATTTGATGAAATATTGAAGATAAACAGAGATTATGGCAAAAACAGAACGGATTATCCCCGCAAAAGAATCGGTTTACCTAGACGGCCCCAAACCCAGGATCAATGAATTCTTTTTTGCCTGGGATATTTTTATGCAATTCATCAAAGGATTCAGGACCCTGCATTTTGTAGGTCCCTGTATAACGGTTTTCGGGTCTGCCCGGTTTAAAGAGGACCATATTTATTACGAGGCGGCCAGGGAATTTGGTAAAAGAATCGCTTCCCTGGGATTTACGACTATGACCGGAGGTGGCCCCGGGATTATGGAAGCTGCCAACCGTGGCGCTTTTGAGAATGAAGGCGCTTCAGTGGGTTGTAATATCAAATTATCGTTTGAACAGGATCCCAATCCCTACATGCACAAATGGATCACCTTTGATTATTTCTTTGTGCGTAAGGTATTATTGGTAAAATATTCCTATGCCTTTATCATTATGCCGGGTGGTTTTGGTACGATGGATGAATTCTTTGAAACCCTTACGCTGGCACAGACAAAATCGATCACTGATTTCCCGATAGTGTTATTCGGAAAAGAGTATTACCAACCTCTGATGAATGTTGTGGATACTATGATCGCCAAAGGAACCATTGCGGAATCGGACAAGAAACTGGTACTGCTTACAGATGATATAGATGAGGCCATGCAATATATACAGGCCTATATCGCCAAAAATTTCAAAGTGATGCCGCGGAAGAAATTGTGGTGGCTGTTAGAGAAACGGTAAGGGAAATGAATATCGGATATCGAACAGGGAATGTCGAAGTTGTTTATTTTTTTCTTTACTTCGACGTTCGACATTCCTTGTTCATCTGTTCGATATTCTATTGAACTATCCTCTTCCCTGCCTGGATAGTATACCCTACACTCAGTATCAGCTCATATGTTCCAAATGCCTGTCTCGCCGTTCCTTTGTAAATATTGAGGTTTGAATAACTGGCATAATCAATTTTGTTGGAAAATTCCAGGAAGAGATGTTTTACGAATGTGGCCCGTATTGCGCCTTCGAGGCCTATGTTCCACCCACCCAACTGGAACCCGGGATCATTGGCCTGACCAAAAAAACTATTCTGCACATGCGGTATCACTGGGCCAATGCCGGCCTTACCTAAAGCATCTAATTTGAACTGCCCATTCTTACTTTCATACCAATGCCAGCGTTTCACTATATTGAATAAGAGAAAATTCGCGCCATTGTTCAGGTAATAATAAAAGCCATTGTTCTCTGAAAAGGTTACAGTGCTGTCTACCTGTTTTCCATTCCGGGTGCCGCTTACCCTGACCTGCTGGTTATCCTGTATGATGTGCTTGGTATGATCGAAATTGATCTCGAGAGCCAGTCCCTTTTTTTTGTTGAAGAAATAACCAAAACGGTAATTGTATTGCGGGATGCTGATGGGCATACTAAATAAACCTTCATCCCATCCGGGGTGATCATGTGACTGTACACTTTTCAGGGTATACTTATTATTTAATGATGGTTGATTCACTTTTACATCTGAGCGGGTATACCATTCTTTATTGTAGCCCCATGAAAAATAGAATTCTCCTATACGCTCTTTTGTTTTTTGTGCCTGTGTACATAAAGGAAAAGCCGTTAACACAAGTATGATTATTCGCCACAGTTTCATGTTATCTATTTAATTTGTTTATTCCAGCACAGGGCTCAGCCATTTTTCTGCCAGGTCAATCGGCATATTCTTTCGTTGTGCATACTGTTCGAATTGGTCACGTTGAATCTTACCCACGCCAAAATACTGGCTCTTGGGGTTAGAAAAATACCAACCGCAAACAGAGGAGGCCGGGTACATGGCCAAACTTTCTGTCAATTGTATGCCAACGGTATCAGTTGCCTTAAGCAGGTCGAACAATTTATATTTTTCCGTATGATCAGGGCAGGCTGGATATCCTGGTGCAGGCCGGATACCGGTATATTTTTCCTTGATCAGATCCTCATTACTCAGGGTTTCCTCTTTATCATAGCCCCAGAACTCTTTTCTTGTTTGCTGGTGTAATGCTTCTGCAAAAGCTTCGGCGAATCGGTCGGCCAGCGCCTGGAGCATGATCTTATTATAATCATCAAGGTTGGTCTCGAATGTTTTCAGGTGTTCTTCAATTCCATGCAGGGTTACAGCAAATGCGCCGATAAAATCTTTTTTACCACTTTTTTTAGGAGCAATGAAATCGGCCAATGATAAATTCGGCTGGCCCGGCGCTTTCTTTATCTGCTGGCGAAGGAAAGACAGTTTCACATATTCTGTGCCGGTTCTCACTTCCACATCATCGTCTTCACTGCTGGCTTCCCAGAAACCAATGGTGCCTTTAGCGGTAAGCCATTTTTCTGCAATGATCTTATCCAGCAGGGCGTTTGCATCATTGTATAATGTAGTGGCCTCTTTGCCTACCACACTGTCGGTTAAAATAGCAGGAAAATTCCCGTGCATTTCCCAGGTGATGAAAAATGGTTTCCAGTCAATATAGGGCCTTAAGATAGCCAGATCAAAATCTTCAAACACTTTTGTTCCTGTAAATGTTGGCGTTTGGGTAATGTGTTTATCCCAGTCAACTTTCACTTTATTCTTCAGCGTATCCTGGTAAGTAAGATAAGATTTAATGGATTTCTTATTATCAAAACCTTCTTTCAGTTTTATGTAGTCCGCTTTAGTATCACGAAGGAAGTCTGTTTTTTGTTCCTTGCTCAACAAAGAACCCGCAACGGTCACACTCCTGGAAGCATCCAATACATGCACCACTCCCAAGTCATATTCAGGAGCGATCTTCACTGCTGTATGTATCCGTGAGGTAGTGGCGCCACCGATGAGCAGGGGTTGTGTCATACCGCGGCGTTTCATTTCGCGCGCTATATGTACCATTTCGTCTAGAGAAGGTGTAATCAATCCGCTCAAGCCAATGATATCTGCCTTCTCTCTTTGGGCAGTTTCCAGAATTTTATCTGCGGGTACCATCACCCCAAGGTCAACAATATCATAACCATTACAACCCAATACCACGCCTACTATATTCTTTCCAATATCATGTACATCACCTTTTACCGTGGCCAGTAATATTTTAGCCGCACCTGCGGCTTCGCTGTTGGTAGTGCCTGCGGCAAGATGCGCCTGTTTTCTTTGTTCTTTTTCCGCTTCGATATAAGGCGTTAATACTGCGACACTTTTTTTCATTACCCGCGCACTTTTTACTACCTGTGGCAGGAACATTTTACCGGCGCCGAAGAGATCACCTACTATACCCATCCCATCCATTAAAGGGCCCTCGATCACTTCAAGCGGCGTTGGATATTTCAATCTGGCTTCTTCCGTATCTGCATCAATATAATCGGTAATGCCGTTTACGAGTGAATGCGAGAGCCGTTTCTCTACCGTATCATTTCTCCACGCCTCATCTTTCACTTCAACTTTGCCTTTTGCTTTTACAGTTTCAGCATGGATGATAAGTTTTTCTGTAGCCTCATTATTGTCGTTGTTGCGGTTGAGGATTACATCTTCGCAGAGTTGTTTTAAAGTGGGCTCGATCTCATCATATACTACAAGTTGCCCTGCATTTACAATGCCCATATCCATACCGGCTGTAATAGCATGGTATAAGAAAACAGCATGTATCGCTTCCCGAACATGGTCATTGCCGCGAAAGGAAAAAGAAACATTGGAGACGCCGCCACTTACTTTTGTCAGGGGCATCAGGCGCTTGATCTCTTTGGTTGCTTCTATAAAATCTACAGCATAATTATTATGTTCTTCAATACCGGTGGCAATAGCGAAAATATTGGGATCGAAAATAATATCCTGCGGTGCATATCCCACTTTTTCAGTCAGAATTTTATAAGCTCGGTAACAGATATCTACTTTACGGTCCTTGGTATCCGCCTGCCCCGCTTCATCAAAAGCCATCACGATCACAGCAGCGCCATAAGCTTTGCAGGTAAAAGCCTGTTCAATGAATTTTTCTTCTCCTTCTTTCATGGAAATAGAGTTCACGATACAACGGCCCTGAACGCATTTCAATCCCGCTTCAATGATCTCGAATTTGGAACTGTCTATCATGATGGGGATGCGTGCAATATCCGGTTCGCTCTGGATCAGGTTCATGAAACTGGTCATAGCGCTTACGCCGTCGAGCATGGCATCATCCATGTTCACATCCAGTACCTG
>JBKJPR010000090.1:0-3115 GCA_046594275.1 Sediminibacterium sp. | reverse complement strand
ACTGTAACCAAATTTTATTTCGGCTTCCACCTTGTCACCTTCGGTTACTGCCACATGTCGCATATTATCGCCGAAACGGGCGAATTTTGCTGTCTGCCAGTCATGCCATCCTGCCGCGGCTCTTGACCATACATTTATTTTACCCAGAGATTCGGGGTCCTGCCAATGACCTACTACTACTTTCCTGTTTAGCCGCATACGGCTCATGATAAAACCAAATTCGCGGTCGCCATGCGCGGATTGATTCAAGTTCATAAAATCCATGTCAATCGTGGCCCATGGAATATCCCTGTTGAACTGGGTATGAAAATGCAACAATGGTTTCTTCAATATCTTCAATCCCCCGATCCACATTTTTGCCGGAGAAAAAGTATGCATCCAGGCAATGATACCGATACAATCCTTTGCCGCATTAGCTTCCTGGCAAACAGCATATATTTCTTCGGCTGTTTTCACTGTGGGCTTATACACTATCTTCACGGGGATCTGTGGCGTATCATCTAAGAATGCAGCAATGGTTTGTGAATGTTGCCCCACCTGTTGTAAGGTTTCTTCCCCATACAAATGCTGGCTACCAGTTACCAGCCATACTTCCCTTTTTTTAAGGTCGATCATAATCAATTTATTTAAAACTATTCATTTTCCTAACTACTTACAATCATCATCCGAATGTATCCGTGCGGTAAAGTTTCCGGTCGGCGACCGTCTACGGCATGCGTATTATTTCGAGAGCAGCTCAATATCTTTTACCTGTACAGGAAACCACAGCATCATTTCCCCTTTCCCTCTGTTTGCCCAACTGTAATAAGGGATAGCGGTGAATTTCTGTTTAACCGTACTGATGCTGTTGTTGTTTTCAATGATCACAGCAGGCACTTCTGCTTTTAATACAGTCACTCCATTCAGCAACTCATTTCTGAATTCGGTAGAAAACACTGTGTTCGCAGGGATCATCAGGTTACTTGTCTTTCCGTTATTATCTACCCATTCAGCGCAATACATGACAGGACCGCGTTGCAAGGCAATTTTACCGATATTATCGGTTACATTCTCATGAGCCACCACCCTTTTTACATCCATCGGCAGATTCATTTCCACGTGATCATTTTTGTTCCAGGTTCGGCTGATCACAGCATAGCCGTTTTGCACAGGGTAAGCAAACGGGTACCCATTTACTTTGATCGTGATCTTTTGTTCAGGATTGTTTTCAAACGTATACAGGTTTGAGGGAACAGCTTTGTTCTGTGCCCAGCCGGGAACCCTTATCAACAGGTTAAATACTGTACTTTTTTCAGGAGACACAGTGAATGCCATGTTCCCGCTCCACGGATAATTATTCTGCTGTACCATTTGTACAGGAACATTTTTTATGCTGATGTTAGCCGCACTGCTGATAAAAAGATTCACATACAGGTTATCATTATTCTGTGCATACATATAACCCGGTATTGATGGGATCAATCTTACCAGGTTAGTGGGGCAACAGGAACATTCAAACCAGCCCGAGCGGGTAAATTCTATATCCTTATGATTGATATGATTGGTGGCTTGCATGGCATTGGTATAAAAAAAAGATTTCCCGTCAAGACCAATGCCTGATATCAATCCATTATAGAGGGTCTTTTCCAGGACATCTATATATTTTGAGTCGCCATGTAATAAAAACATCCGGTGGCTCCAGTACATATTCGCAATAGAGGCGCAGGTTTCATTATACGCAGTGGCATTAGGTAATTCATAATTCTTTCCGTACCGTTCTCCGTCACCAATGGCTCCTACCCCGCCCTGTACATACAGCTTCTTTTCCACCATATTGTTCCATATCTTATCGATGGCGTTCAGTAAACTGTCATCACCGGTTAAGGCGGCCACATCTGCCACGGCAGCATACAAATAACCTGCGCGAACCGCATGGCCCTCGGCCTCATCCTGCACTACCAGGGGTTTATTATCCTGCCAGTAAGCGCCATTTTTCCAGGGGTCGTTGCTTTTCACATCATAGCCTTTGTAATGGCCCCGTTCTTCGATAAAGAATTTAGCGGTAGACAGGTATTCCTTTTTTCCCGAGATACGGTATAATTTCACCAGGCCCATTTCAATGATCTCATGCCCCGGCGCTACATGTTTTTTTCCGGGTCCGAAAACAGAACAAACCAGGTCGGCATTCTTTAATGCAATATTGAGCAGCGTTGTTTTTTTAGTGGCCAGGAAATGCGCTGCGGCTGCTTCATACAAATGGCCGGCATTGTATAATTCGTGGCTCATCTCCCTTTCTTTTTCCCATCTTTCTTTTCCTGCCCATACATGCACTTCCTCGGGGTTGATGGTGCGCGCCGTATACAGGTAGCCATCGGGTTCCTGTGCATTGCCTATGATGGTGATCAGCGAGTCGAGATAGGCATCGAGTTTGGGATCGGGATATACCGCCAGCGAAAAAGAAGCGCCTTCAATTGTTTTATAAATATCCGTATCGTCAAAAGGATACCTGGTACAGAATTTACCGCTTTTCTGTGCGGCCATCACAAAATTCTTTACGCGGCCGGTGCTTTCACATCTTTCAAAAGAAGCCGGTATAGTTACTGTCCGGTTAATCTCGATCCGTGGAAGCCAGAATTTATCAGTCAGTTTTACCTTGGTAAAAGGAATGGTTTGTATGGAATAATCCTTCTGCTGTCCAAAAAGAATAGCTGACAAAAGAATAGCTGGTAAAAAGATGATCTTTTTCATACACGGTTATTTTACAGAGAACCTGAAAACAGTTGTATGCTGATAGGTTTCCCCTGGTTTTAAAATAGTATTTGGAAAAGAAGGTTGATTAGGACCATCCGGGAAATGTTGTGTTTCGAGGCAAAGCGCCGCATGCCGGCCATATACCCGGGTGTTCTTCCCCGTCAATGTGCTGTCTAAAAAATTACCTGTGTAAAACTGCATACCGGGTTGTGTGGTAAAAACTTCCAGGTACCTGCCACTTCCGGCATCGTATAAGCTGGCTATTTTCTCTAAACTATTACCTGTTCTATTCAGTACCCAGTTATGATCATAGCCACCTTTTACTGCCATTATATCCTTGCCAATTGGTTTAGCCGTATTGAAATCCATGGGTGTACCTTTTACT
>JBKJPR010000451.1:0-3057 GCA_046594275.1 Sediminibacterium sp. | reverse complement strand
CGGTTCTCTTCTGCTGTCCACATACGGATCCATTTGGTCCATCCTCCCCGGTTGGATTTCCCGATGCCTTCAATATCGGTGAGCCAGGTTTCGTAAGTGGGAAGCGCCTCTTCCGTTATGATATCGCCTACCAGCACAGCCAGGTAGTCGTAAGGTAATTCTTTGCATTCTAACTGCAACTCTTTTACATCTTTAAGAAAAGTATCACTGCTGCTGTCGGGTAAGAGATCGGATGGCTGCCAGTTAGTATCGATATTCTTTAAAAACGTATCAATGATGGTATCCATTTTTTCAGCCAGGAAATGCATTACTTCCAGTCGGGTATGTGTCAGGTTCATTGGTAAGCTTGAAATCATTCTGATAGGTTATGAAATAAAGGGTTAAAGTTACAACAATAACAGGGCACAGGACTTATTATTAGCAAATGCTTACCCAAAAAGTAATTGAAAATCATCCTAAAAAGCTCCTTGATGAATAAAATAAAGGCTAATTTATTAAATATACGCATAGAATTGTTCTTTAGATTACAGATCCATTTCAGGGCGGTTAATGTTCATTAACAACCCCTGGGTAAAGCCGGTAAAATCATCTTTTAATTTATAGGAAGTGACCACTAATTGATCCGGTAACCTCCGCACTGTCAGGTAGTGAAACTTGGGTTTGTATTCGGGTGCAAGATCAGATAGGTCTCCGCCACCACTATTCAGGGGCTGATGCAATCCACCCCCACCACCGATGACCAGGAAATCCTTCCCGTTTTTTTTGAAATGTTCGAAATTATGGGAATGCCCGGATAAGAATAAACTGCTTTTTTTGGAGCGCATGAAGAAAGGAACAAATTTTTGCTGTACTGTTTTTGACGAGCCAACTATTTTGCTGTTTGAATACGGTGAATGATGGCATCCTGTGATAATATATTGAATGGAAGGGTCTGCATCTAAAGTTTTAAGTAATTCTTTGTACCACTTTATCTGCTGGTCATCCTCGGCTTTGGAAAGAGATGAGAAATTGGAATTCAGCAGAATTACAGCCACAGAATCTATGATCTGGGCAAAACCCGTAGGTAAATGTTCGGGAAAATACTTTTGAAATTTTTGCTGGCCTTTCTTCCCCATTTTGCCTGTACCCATTACTTCATGGTTGCCCATGGTGCCATACACATTAATGCACTCGCCCCGGCATTTGCCAAGGTATTTATCCATTTCTTTCCATGACCTGTTGCTTGAACCTAAGGATACCACATCTCCCAGTAAAAAAAGGGATACGGGGCGTCGCTCCGTAATATCCTTAAATATCAGTTTAGTGGCCGTCCGGTTATTATGAGCCTTTAAAAATAGTTTCTCTACCCAAAGCGGAGCCTGGGTATCACTTGCAAATGCAATTTCTGTGCTATTATTTGAGGGCGTATATACCACAGTCTGGCTTTTGAAGGTAGTTGCGAAAAGACAGCACAAACAACTGATCAACCATTTCCGTGTCATATAAAAAATTTGCGGTCATTACCAGGTTAAAAATTTCCATACCAATTGTAATTGAACACAGACAGATGCATCAGCCGTTTCTGCAGCATCCATCCATTTTAGTTCTGTTCCCAGTCCCACCCGTTTGTTTAAAGGATGAACATAAGAGGCGGCCAACATCCACCCCACGCCCAATTTATGCGAAACCGTTTTTTGTCCGGCATAATCCAGGTTAGTGGTCATACTAAAGAACCCGGTACCAAAAAAAGCGTTAAGCCTCGCCGTTACGGGCATCGAGGCAACGATGAGCAGGGGAATACCTGTAAGCGATGATTTGCCGCTCTTGCCTGTTGAATCTTTAATAGTGTATGAATAAAATGTCATATGTCCGGTTTCAAACCCAACTCTTAATAAATGATCAGGGTGCCAGAGGATGCGAAGAGTTGACGCAGGCCCCAGCCTACTGGTCTTGGCTGTAACTGCAACAGGCGTGCCAGCCTTAGTAGCGTAATAGCCCAATCCCCCGCTTATATAGGCAACCATCGCATATTCGCCCCGGCCTTCAGGAACCCCTTTTTCTGTTTGGGCATAGCTGCGTATACTTACTGAAAAGAATACAACATATAGACTGATAATATATACGAATCTATTGTTTAACATAATAGTAATAAGCTACCACTGATGGATAATTGGATAAGATACCGTCGAAATTGCCTTCTTTCATGAATTCAGCGATATTGCCCGGTACATCTAAGGTCCAGACAAAAGCTTTTCTCCCCTGAGCATGCATTTTAGCTACTTCTTCATTTTGGGTGCCAAGGGTCCAGCGCGGCGCCCAGATAGGTGAATTGGTTGTCTGAACATCTTCCGGTAATAGTTCACAAACAGATGGGGTAACCCGGTAATCCTTGAGCGCTACAAAATTATTCAATACCGCCCTGTCCGGTATACCAATTGATATATCCAGTTTTCTACCGTTAACTGCGGCTTTTTGAATGAATTCTTTTTGCATATCTCTAAGAATCTGGAGAGAACCGTCGTATTTCGTATCTAACCATACAAAATTTAGGGAAGTGTTAAAAGTGATGGTTTGTAGGGCTTCGCGCAAAGTGGGTATACGTTCTCCCTGCAGTAATCTCACCAGTGTGTTGAGTTGTGCATAGCTGTAGTTTTCTATGGGCCCAAGCAAACCGTTCTTTTGTATCAGGCGTTCATTGAGCGTAACATCATGGAATAAAACAGGTACCCCGTCGCTGGTCAGCCTTACATCTATTTCAATGCCAGTGGCGCCAAAGCGGGAAGCCAGCCTGATCATTTCAATAGAATTTTCTGATGCCGGCAGCAGGTCAGAATTACGTCCCCCGCCCCGGTGCGCAACAATATCCAGAGGTGTTCCTTTGTATAAGGGACGCAGGTATTTTAATTTGATGGTTTTGGCGGGAGTATCCCCGTCAAAACCATAATTGCCTGTGATAATAATACTGTCACCAGAGCTTACTACCCCGGTCCCAAGCAGGAGCTTTGCACCATTTTTGTTGGTGATGGTCAACCTTGCTTTTCCTGTTTCCGTATTCACCATCTTACGCCAGTAACCGTT
>JBKJPR010000268.1:0-5110 GCA_046594275.1 Sediminibacterium sp. | reverse complement strand
TATTGAAGACATTCTGTATCCAAACAAAAATTACCCTGTCAATTCCGATAGAAGAGGGTTTGATAACAGGAGAAATCTTCCTCCAGGACAGGCTAAAAAGATCTATGGTGGATCAGCGAGGGATTATGCACCAGGACATAATAAGGGTAATGGTAATTGGAAAAGCAGAAGAGATAACGAACAGGGCGAAAATGGAAATTGGAATAGAAGAGGAGATAGAAAGGGCCATGGGAAAAAAGATAAGTAATATTTATTCCCAGAAAAACAGTGTATTAAAACCCCTTCGGCGGTTTTTTTAGTTTTAAACACAGCGTTCGTACATTGCCACAGGTGAGGTATTTGATGATGTTCAAATCCGATAAAATCACAAGGACAATCATTAATATCGAACCCATAGTATAGCCATAATTTTCAACTATAAGCCAATAAATAAGATTTTATACCCAAAGAGATAATGCTTAGTGCTCAAAGCTAACTACCCAATAGGTTGAGACCCCGATAGGCCTGCTTATAGGCCAGCTTTTTATGAATCAGGTGTTACTTAGAGATTAATGCGGCGGCTGTCTATGCTGATTTGTTGGGGAAATATCCTGGTGACACCGCAGCTTCCAACATTTGGATAAACTATTGACCCAGAAATATCCGTATTACCTTTATACTTAACCTTAAATAATAATAGAAAAGGAATATATATCCGGTAACCGCTTTCACCTACATTTATAGACTAAGACAGTAAGCCCCATGCGAATTATATTGATTCTATTCCTGTTTATTTTCTGCCTTCGGGCGCCTGCTCAGCAAGCTGTACAAAAAACCGCGATCCCGCCTTTCCAACTCGTATTGACCGATGGATCAGGTTTCAGTTATAAAAATCTACAGAAAGGCAGGCCCCTGATCATTGTTTATTTTGCACCTGAATGTGATCATTGCAGGGTTTTCATGGAAAGCTTACTGAAGAGCATTAAGAAGCTTACCCATACTCAGATACTGCTGGTTTCCTATTTTCCATTGCCCGCATTACAGAAATTCAGCCGTGATTTCAAATTGCACCAGTTCCCGAATATCAAACTGGGAACAGAAGGAAACGCTTTTTTAATACCGGCTTATTTTAAGATCGGGAAATTCCCTTTTACAGCGGTTTTTAATAAGGCGGGAAAACTGGTAGCCACCTTTAAAGAAGCGCCATCGGTAGAGGTATTGGCCAGATTTGTAAAAAACTGAGCTATATCAAGCGTAAAGTGCCGCAAAATTTTGCATAATGAGCAGTGAATGGGCAATAGAAACAACTCCTCTCGACTCACCTCGCACCACTCACGACTCACCCCCCATTTCCTTTATTGCTTTTACCAGCACATCCAGTTCTGCTGTTGTGGTAAATACATTCGGGGTGATGCGGCAACCCTGCACATGGGCGCTATCAATGGCAACTGTATAGATGGCATATTTCTTCAACAAAGTTTCAGCCATATCTCCGGGCTTCATCCCTTTGATTCCAACATTAGCAATAGCACATGATCTTGCCGGATCTGCCGGTGTATTTAAAATTACATGCGGAAGGTTGCGGACTTTGGTTGTCCAGTATTGTTGCAGAAAACGCAGCCTGGCTTCCTTTCTTGCCCCACCTATTGTATGATAAAAACCAATGGCATCAGTAATGGCAAGATCAGTATGAACGGGATGTGTGCCAATATGGTTCAGTCTCGAAATATCATCTTCCTTTCTCTCACCTTCCGCCAGCAGTGGCCATATCTTTCCAATGTTCTCTTTTTTCACATACAATATACCTACACCCAGTGGAACACTCAGCCATTTGTGCAGGCTCGCCCCATAATAATCGCAATGCAGGTCGGGGATATTGTATTGAATATGGGCAACCGCATGCGCACCATCCACCATAACCGCTACATTTTTAGCATGGGCCATATCACATATCTTTCGGATGGGTAATATCTGCCCTGTGATATTCACTATATGGCAAACCATCAACAACCTTGTTTTTGAGGTGATAGCATTGGCGTAGAGGTTTACGATCTCTTCATCTGATGCCGGGTGATTAGGAATAGAAATCATTTTATTTACGATGCCATATCTCTTTCCTACCTGTTTAAACATGTCGAGCATCGATCCATAATCCTGTTCGGCCATCACTGCTTCATCGCCTCCGTTCCAGTGGATGCCGCCAATGACCATATCCAAAGATTCAGTTGTATTCCGGGTAAGGATCAATTCTGCTGCTGAGCAACCCATCAACTCAGCAACTTTAGCGGCCGCGTTTTTTTTATTATCGAATTGTACGGTCCGCATATAATAGGAACCCTGGTAATTTACTTCCCGGATATGCCGGATATAATTTTCCAGTACCTCTTTCGGCAGGATATTGTAATAACCATTCTCAAGATTGATATACTCAGGCTTTAACTTGTATTCACCCCGCATGCCGGCCCAGAAATCATCGTCAGCAGCCAGTTCAACAGGTGTTCGTTTGCCCGCCAGTTGCATCCACGAATCCATGGAACCTGCTGAAAACGGGGCGCTTACTCCCGCAAGGGCGAGTCCTTTCAGAAATGATCTTTTTTGCATTGGTTGCGGTTTGTGGTGAATAGGTGGCTACGCTATGAAAATACAAATAAACAGCCAATGCTTATCCATTGGTGTGCTTAATAAATTTTCATACCCTGTATCACCATTTGATAACCGTGATCTGCCACACGCCAGATTCATAAGAAACCTGCCCCTCACGGATACAACTCTTTTATCGAGATGTGTATATCATGAGGCGCAGTTTCGGTACCGCCAAAATAAGGAAACAGTTTATAGCCGCTTATGGTGGGCAGGGTACAGGTTCGCTTAACGGTATCTTTTTTATTGTCGATGGTAAATTCATAGCCTCCGGCAATGAGTTTGATGCCTGCGGTATAGCTTTTATTGACCTCTACCGTTTGTAGCTCCCTGAATAGCCTGACAGAATCATTGTAATAATAGGCATAGATGCGCAGCGCCTGGTTTAGCCAGGCCCAGCCAAGCCTGGCCGAATGAATATGATGTGGGGCAATGGTATATTGGGTGGTAAATGAAACACAATCCGCAAACCCATACAGTTTATTGATATCCCCCTGGTTCGACGGATCTGCCGTAGTATATATGGCGCTGCTATCGAAACGGAATTTGAATTTCACTTCAGATATCCCGTTTAGTGGAACTATACGGGTAGAATCTGTAGAATAAGCCTGGCCCTTTAAAATGGTATACGCCGTAAATCCGGTTTCCGGCTGGCCGTATGCATGATTACTATATTTCTGTTGACAGGATATACAAAGGTTGAATGCAATACCTACAAATAAGGAATACTGTTTAAACATATCTCGTGTAGTTTAATTTGGATACCATCAGCCAGAATATAGAATACCAGATTTGTACCAAAATTATAAAGTTATCTTGTATCATTGACTGATTTGCTGGCAGACTTGCTGTTCGAAGATGGGGAAATTTTATTCGCCCCCTAAGCGCATGGAAGAAAGAGGAAACAATTCATTGCTGCTTCGAAACACCTGTGGCCGCGTTCCTAAACCAACACTTTAGGGCAGCGGCAAACCCTGCTGCTTCAAAAATGTTAACTGGTCAAAATAACCGCGCTGGAAAACAATGGTATCGTTTTGTATTTTGAAAAACCCACATCCCCGCAGTCCGAGTGGATCCCGCCATTCCATGATGCCCCATTCACCATCCTGGAATATATTCTCAACAATGCAGACCATTTCGGCCCTGGCCATTTCTGTTTTAAACATGTTTCGGATCGCTTCCCTGCCCACCAGTGGGTCAGTTACCACCTGGTGATTAATGGCATCTTCAGCATAAAGTTCCGCTAAACCATTTATGTCTTTATGGTTAAATAGCTCTACCCATTTACTGATTAGTTCTTTCGGGGTCATATAGGATGGTAGTTAGGTTATTGTATCAATAAAAGTAAACGCATTGTGCTATTAAATTTGTTGGATTTAAAAATGTAAATACAAGTTGGTATTCTATCTGAACTATGTTTTTCTATCCACCTATTATATAACTTTTCCTGGAAATAATCTGTGATACTCCCTGCCACTGTTCCGTTGTGGTTTTTTTTGAAAGTATTAAATTTTTCAACCCCTTGGGTTACTTTTTACGGAAAAAGGTATTAAGCGTAAAGTACAAACACTGATCATGATACAAAAAACCTATTTCAAGACAAAAGCATATTGCAAAGTAAAATTCTCTTTCGCCGTTGAAAATGCGGAAACAATAGAAATCCTGGGCCTGAACAGCGATTGGGAAAATTCCGTTATAATGAGTAAAAAGAAAGATGGTAGTTTTTCCTGCGATGTTTCTTTACCCAAAGATTCAAAACATGAATTCAAATACCGGGTGAATGCAACTGAGTGGGTCAACGACCCCACGGCTGACAGCGAAAACCCGAATAGTTACGGGGGAAGCAACAGTGTGATCAGCCTGTAATACATATTTTCTTTATTCCTCTGCGAAACTCTCTGCCGCTGTGGCGCAGTGTTTTTTTAACCACAGAGACACAACGACACAGAGAAACACAGAGGAAGGTAGAAGCAAGCCACCAAAAAAATAATAACCCACTTGTATAATCTGCAAGTGGTTTTACTTTTTATGGCTATCAGAAAAAACAGGATACCCCCTTCCGCGTTTCTTTATTGAAAAAATAAATAAAGGAAAGTTCACTGCTGCCACTGAATCCTTTTACACGTGTGAGGTCGGAGCTGGTGATATCATAGCTTAGTCCTACCTGATATGCAGATGAACGCAGGCCAACATAAGGATATACGGCATCTTTCACCCGCAGCCAGGCGCCCAGGTACAAACTCATGTCTGATTCTCCCAGCGACAATCCATACGCCCCACCGATCACTATTTCATTGGAGCCGGACTGGCGCATTAGATGCGCGCTTACAAATAACTGGTCCTGTGCTGCCACATTCAGGTTAGCGCCGGCATGTAACGTATACCGCCTTTGCAGGGAATTATTGTTACCGCTGAAGAAAGAAAGTTTAGGGCGCAGGATATGAAACATGCTGGCGCCGAAAGAAAACTGGTTATCGCTCTCATCCTTGTA
>JBKJPR010000221.1:0-7314 GCA_046594275.1 Sediminibacterium sp. | reverse complement strand
AATGAGTTTATCAGCCAGTTTTATTCCGAGATGCCCGGCCCAGGGATATTTTTCTATCTCATCGGGTATGATCGATTCCACCTGTATCGGCTTATTAATCTTTGCCCTGATAATGATCCCTTCTTTTTTGAGCGGCGCCAGCAAAACTTCTTTAGCCTCGGGAAGATTACCTATTGTAGCGCTGATGCCCCAAATGCAAACTCTTTTGTCCATCGCTGACGCGACGTTGTTTATGGGCCGCTGACAATTAACAATCCTGCTAACTGCCAATTCCACCTGGACTCCTCTCTTACTCCCTATCATTTCATGCCATTCATCTACGGCAATGATCCGAAGTGTTTTAAAAACTTCCGGATACTCTTTCTGTGCCAGTAATAAATGCAGGCTCTCCGGTGTAATGATCAATACCTCCGGCATATTTCGTTTTTGTTTCTGACGTTCAGCGGTAACCGTATCGCCATTCCGGATACCTGTTCTCCATTGCAAACCGAGTTCTGCGATCACTTCTTCCATGGCACGGCCGATATCTTTGGCCAGGGCACGAAGCGGTGTGATCCATAATAATTGAAGACCATTGTTTTTTTTGCTCGTAAATTCTTCAGGATGTTCATTAATAAACTGGATGACCGATCCAAGGAAGACAGCGAATGTTTTACCACAACCCGTTGGTGCATTCACCAAACCACTTTCTTCGCTGATGATTTGCTGCCAGGCTTGCTGCTGAAACGAGAAAGGGATATATTTTTTCCCATCCAGCCATTGTTTGATGGTCTTATATCCTATGGTCTTTTCTAATTTCATTTGCCGTACAGGTACAGTATTTTTCTCAGGTCGTACAATGTATGAATCTTATGTGCTCAGGTTTAATGGGGACTGGGTTACAGTATCAGGGATCAATTGACAGATTTGATCCTCCCATCTACTTTCCGGATGAAGTATAATTTTTTATTTTCGAGGTAATCGGGCAGGCTGTTTTCTTTATTTGAGCGAACAGGTTGAATATCAAATTCGTTGAAAAGTTTATACTCTTTATCAGACAGGTTATCGATCAATGCACTCTGGTGTTTCAACAGCAGTTTTGAAAAATGATACATACTTTCGAATCCCCTGAAAAACATATCACTTGGCCTGCCCATGTATCTGGTCTTGTATTTGGCAATAAGCTGCATACTGAGTTTATCACTTCTTACCGGGTTGAATGGTGTGGAGTAAACGATGTCAAGGTCTTTACTGATGTCTTTTAATGCATCCCATGTTGGCATACCAATGATAGTGGAAGTATAATTTTTAGAATTTCCCAGCACCCGCGTAAGGTTTTTGCCAAAGGTTTCATTCAGTGTGCCGCAGACCACTATGTTTTGCCTGTTACTGTCTAAATAATCAGTAACCTGCCTGGTGGTAAAGCTATCCGTGAGTTCAATGGTTTTTAATTTTAAAGGGATTCCCGGTGTTTTCCTGTTCATATCGTTCAGCACAGACTGTATCGCATCCTCTGAGTTTCCTTTTTTTCTGAACATGACGATATTATCAAGTGGGTAATTGCGTTGGAGGTATTTGTAAACCGCCTCTATATGTGTGACCAGCCTGGGATTGATCAATACAAAAAAAGGATTTTCCGTTAACCCGCCATCATTGGGGTACGTGGCTGAAATGAGAGGAATATTCTGTTGCAGTGCAAAATCTGCGAGAGGTTTCAAATCGGCCCTTGTATTGAAAGCCGCAATGATCAGCGATATATTGCTGAACTCAGGATCAGTTAGGGTTTTTTGTATGGGCGATTCTGCACTTTTGCTGTCGTAAAACAGCACTTCGAGCGGGGCATGCTCAGTATTCAAAGAATCAACTGCCATCATTACCCCGTTGTAAAAATCGAGGCCGGGTAAGATATATTTGGGAAGGTTACGGTTACCTAATTTATAAGTATCATAAACAAAGGCGGAATCAAGATATACAGGGGCAAATACAGCGATCCTGCGTGGCCTGGTAGAATCTGCCTGTGCCCTTGCTCCCGGCCAAAACTCCAATATAAACAGTAATACCAGTAAGCTTTTGAACAATCGCATATTGAAGTTTTTAGTCAAAGTACAAAATGCATGCCTATTCCCATTCAATGGTGGCCGGGGGCTTACTGCTGATATCATATACCACGCGGTTGATTCCCCGTACATTATTTATAATCTCGTTCGAAATATTGGCTAAGAACTCATAAGGCAGGTGCGCCCAATCGGCTGTCATGCCATCCACAGAGGTCACTGCGCGCAGCGCTACTGTGAATTCATACGTTCTTTCATCTCCCATTACGCCTACACTTTTTACAGGCAATAAAATCGTACCAGCCTGCCATACGGCTGAATAAAGATTGTTGTCTTTCAATCCTCTTATATAGATATCATCGGCATCCTGCAAGAGTTTTACTTTTTCCTCTGTCACTTCACCCAGTATCCTGATGGCCAGGCCGGGGCCGGGGAAAGGATGACGGTTGATCATATCCACAGGAATACCCAGTTCGAGACCCACTTTGCGTACCTCATCTTTAAATAAATAACGAAGCGGCTCTACCAGGCTGAGATGCATCTTTTCAGGTAACCCACCCACATTATGATGCGATTTGATGGTTTGCGAGGGGCCATGTACACTTACACTTTCAATTACATCCGGGTAAATGGTGCCCTGGCCCAGGAACCTCACACCGGCCACCTTTCCCGCCTCTTCCTGGAACACATCAATGAATAAGCCTCCGATCACTTTTCTTTTTTCTTCTGGGTCTGTTTTGCCTTTGAATGCATCGTAAAACATTTTCTTCGCGTCAATGCCTTTTACATTCAGCCCGATGTTTTGGTAGGTTTCCAACACCTGTTCAAATTCATTCTTGCGCAAAACACCATTATCAACAAAAATACCATGAAGCCGTTCTCCGATGGCTTTGCTGATCAGGGTAGCCGCTACGGTACTGTCTACTCCGCCACTCAGCGCCATAATTACATGGCTGTCGCCGATCTGTTCTTTCAGTTGGGCTACGGTTTCATTCACGAATGCTGCTGGGGTCCAATCCTGGCTGCATCCGCAGATATTAACCAGAAAATTCTGTATGATCTTTTTTCCTTCTGTCGAATGGTATACTTCCGGGTGAAATTGTATACCGTATAATGGCCGGGTATCATTTCCTGTTTTTTTAAAACAAGCTACCGGTATACTTTCCGTGGTAGCCAGGATCTCAAACCCATCTGGTAAAACAGTGATCGAATCGCTATGACTCATCCATACCTGCGATTGGTCGGCCACACCTTTCAATAATATATCATCTTTTTGCTTCTGTAATCTTGCACGTCCGTATTCTCTTTTATTCGACTTGTCAATACGTCCGCCAAAAACCCTGGCAGTCAGTTGGGCGCCGTAACAAATGCCTAATACAGGCACCTGCTTTATGAAAGCAGCAATATCAACGGAGGGCGCATTTTCTTCATTTACACTAAAAGGGGAGCCACTCAGGATAATACCTTTTAAACCGGGTTCTATTACAAAAGATTTCTGGAAAGGGATGATCTCGCAAAACACATTCGCCTCCCTTACGGCCCGGGCTATTAACTGAGTGAACTGGCTTCCAAAATCAAGAATGAGTATTTTTTCTGTCATGCCTGCGAAGGTAACAGAATTTTTTATGGTACTAAAGCCTGTCAAACGGTACAAAAATCACCAGGAATGGGAAGGATTAGCAGCCGGACTTTGTTATCTTTCAAGTCCAAAACCATGTTATGAGACCTATTTTATTTTTTCTCGCCGCCATCATACTGTCCGGATCTTCCTGCCGTTGGACGGGTTATAAACGTATAAAAGGCAACGGAAACATCAGTTCCCAGGAGAGGTCTGTCAGCCGGGCTGAGAAGATCATATTGAAGGGCAGTTATGATGTAGAGATTACGCAGGGACCCGTTACCTCTGTAAAAGTAGAGGCCGATGAAAATATCCTGCCTTTTATTCTTATTTCTGAAAACGATGGATCCTTATTAATCAAATCTAAGGAACATGTAAGTTTTTCTCCCACAAACCCTATCCGCATTTACATTACTACCAGTAAGCTGGAACAGATACAGTTATCGGGTAGTGGGAATATCATTGGTAAGAATAAATTCACCGGGGGTGATAAACTTATCCTCAAAATTTCCGGCAGTGGCGATATACAACTGGAAGTGAATGCTCCGGAAGTAAGAGCCGAAATATCCGGGAGTGGCAGCATGACACTTCAAGGAGAAACACAAAACGAAAACATTACTATTGCCGGGGTAGGCGATTATAATGCCAATGGGCTGAAAGCCGAAAATGCGAAAGTGAACATAGCGGGGAGTGGTGATGTAAAAGTGTTTGCAGAAAATAAGCTGGATATAAATATTGCCGGATCGGGTTCAGTATTTTATAAAGGCGCCGCTACTGTAAAGCAACATGTTGTGGGCAGCGGAGAAGTAAAGAAGACGGAATAATCTTTTATGTAGCCGCAGGCAATGCACCTATTTTAGATGGTTCTTATTTCATGACCGGGTATCATTTTTTTTCATTACTTTAAGCCAGAAAATGTATTCTGAATAATGGCAAATATTAACCGTATTCTGTTAGTAGAAGATGAGATAAAGCTGGGACAGGTGATATTGGAAGAATTAATCCGTCATGGATATCCTACCGATCTTGCGATAGATGGTCTGGAAGCTACCAAATTATTCAACCAGCATAACTATTCATTGGTATTGTTAGATATTAACCTGCCCTATAAGAATGGGTTTGTTTTGTGCAGGGAGTTCAGGCACGTGAATAAGAAGATCCCGATCATCATGCTTAGTGCGGCAGGAGAGATTCATGATAAGGTAGAGGCCTTCAATATCGGCGCAGATGACTATATAGTGAAACCCTTCCATTTTGTGGAATTGTTTGCCAGGGTAAAAGTATTTTTAAAACGGTCAGAACTGCCTTCTGATACGGATACCATAGTTGTAGAAGATATGATCATCGATTTTTTGAATAAAACAGTAATCCGAAACGGGGTTAATATCCATCTCACGGCCAAAGAATTTACCCTGCTGGTACTATTGGCCCGGAACAAAGAAAGAGTGATCTCAAAGCATGAGATACTGGAAAAAGTATGGGATCTCAGTTTCGATACAGGCACCAATACTATTGAGGTGTACATCAGTTTCCTGCGGAATAAAATTGACAAGCCCTTTGAACAAAAACTCATCCATACAAAGCCGGGTTTTGGTTATTACATCAAATAAATAACCCGAGTGATGAACCTGAAATTACGTTTTGCACTGCTGTTCACTCTCTTCGTAGCAATTATTCTCCTTGTATCCAGTATCACCATTTATGTTTTATTTTCGACTTACCGCAAAGAAGATTATTATCGACGTGTTGCCAGAGAAGGGGTGGAAGTGCATAATCTTTTCATCAGTCTTGCGCAGGAAGATGGGAAGATCGCTAATAAACTTATCAAAGGAATACATGATAAAGCCCTGTATTATGAGCGCTTATTCATACTGGATTCTTCAGGCGCTGTTGTTTTCAGGTTTTCAGATACCCTACATGCCCCATTCCTCCCTGTATCCCTTGAAAAGATCAGAGAAATCAAGACATTTAAATACAATAGCAGCAACAAGGATGAAGGTGTTGCCTTGTATATCACTGAAACCCATTCCTACATAATTGTTTCCGGTTACGACCGTAATGGTTATAGTAAACTGGCTGACCTGAAACTTATCCTTATTTCGATTTTTTTCGGATCAGTGTTGCTGGCTCCTTTAGTCTCTTTTGTATTTGTGCGGCAAGCTGTAAAACCTTTGAAAAACCTCGGGTTGCAAATGAAAAAGACAACGGTACAGAATCTTACAGAACGGATAGCGGTACCTAAAGCGAAGGATGAAATCAGTGAAATAGCCCAAAATTTTAATGCCATGCTGGAGCGTCTTAACCAGGCATTTCATTTCCAGAAAAGCTTTGTTTACCATGCTTCCCACGAGTTACGCACTCCCCTGGCCACTATGTTATCACAAACTGAATCGGCATTGGGTAGGGACATGAGCCAGGAGGAGTATAAAAAGTTATTACTTTCCCTGCAAGATGACCAACAGGAAATGATAGAACTGACGAATTCTTTGTTATTGATATCGCAATATGATGAGATGAATAACGCCCATGACTTGCCATACATACGTATTGATGAAGTGCTCTATGAAACCATGAGCCAGGCTAAAAGAATGTTTCCCGGTCTTATTGCCAATATCAGGTTCAATATCATGCCGGATAATGATGATCATGACTTTACCATCCGGGGTAATGAAACATTACTGAAATCGGCTTTTTCTAACCTGTTGAAGAATGCCTATATGTATTCGGTTGATCAAAAAGTGAATATCATCCTGGAGCCAGGCGGGGAAACTATAATGGTGCATTTTAATAATAAAGGGACACAATTACCGGCCGATGAGAAAGAGAACATCATGGCTCCTTTTTTCCGGGGGGGCAATGCTTTAAAGACAAAAGGGTATGGTTTAGGATTGTCTATTGTATACCGTGCTGTCTCTATTCATAAAGGAACCATTACGTACACACCCATATCCAATGATATTAACCGGTTTACCATAACATTGAATAAAGCTTTATGGGTATCCGATACATAAAAAAACCAACCGTAGTGGCTGGCTTTCATAAAATCAAGTATTCAAACAGTTTATGCTAATGCTTTTGCTTTCTTTGTCAGTTTGCTCTTCAGGTTAGCGGCTTTATTTTTGTGGATGATGCCACGTTTTGCCAGCTTATCAATCATAGAAACTACATCAGGCAACTGCTCTTCATATGCCTTTTTCTCTGTACCAACTTTAAGCTCACGAATCGCGTTACGGGTGGTTTTGCCATAGTAACGGTTACGGTCGCGACGCTTGGTAGCTTGTCTTACATCTTTCTTAGTAGCTGAATGGTTTGCCATGTTCTGTTTTTTTCAGGACGGCAAAGGTAAGGGCTTGGGATGAAAGATGAAAATTTAAAGTGAAAAAATTATAAAACTGGGGAAACTCTGTGAGTCAGAAAGTCTGAAAGTTGGAATCCTGGCTCGCATCGTGCTTCTTTCCATCTTCCGGACTTTACTGACTTTCCCGACTTTCAGTCATATTTACGTTCATTTTCTGCCTTCAAAAACCGATATTTGCCAACCATTCCCCCAAAAAGCAGCACAATCTTGTCAAATGAAGGACTTTTCCTATATCACTAACTCTCACCCGGCTTTCATAGAGAGTTTATATAATGAATTTGTTAAAGATCCGGCCAGTGTGGACC
>JBKJPR010000178.1:0-5762 GCA_046594275.1 Sediminibacterium sp. | reverse complement strand
AGTTCTTCCGTTTCTTCTTTAGTGATGCGGTTAACGAGTGATTCAATAGCCAGTTGATCGGGCCCGATGCCATCTAACGGAGAAATAATGCCGCCCAGCACATGATAGGTTCCGTTCAGTTGCTGGGTACTTTCAATAGCGATCACATCCCGTATATTTTCCACTACACACACCATACGTTGATTACGCATGGAGTTGGCACAGATAGAACAGATATCGCCATCGCTTATATTATGGCAGCGTTGGCAGAATTTAATATCCCTCCGCATCCGGGTAATGGTTTCGCCAAAATGCTGCACGTCAGTCACATCCTGTTTTAATAAATGCAATACCAGCCGCAATGCCGTTTTCTTTCCAATACCCGGGAGCCTGGAAAATTCAGCTACCGCATTTTGTAGAAGAGATGAGGGGAGTTGCATGGGGTAAAGATAATGTTAGTTTGGGGTTTGGAGTTTGGGGTTTGGGGTTGCTCTTGGGCTTTGTCCGCTACAAAGGTATTGTTATCTCATTATCCCAGTTGGGGCGGATAACGAGCTGGCGGGGGATTATCTGAACAGTTTCTGGCTGTTTTTTGGCGCTGAACTGCCCCGGATCCCATACACCATTCCTGTTCGCATCAAATAAAATACGGAGTTCATACGTGCCGGGGCGGTACAGTTTTCTTACCAGTTCATTTTGTGTAAGGGGGAATGATTCAAGGATAGCATTGTTCTGTACAAATTGCAATACTGGATTTCTGGATAGATCCAGGTTGGTAAAACGAATTCGGATGCTTCCGTAATCAGCTTCTTTTTTGGTAAAGAACCGGAGCGTATCCGCTTTGGCCAACGTGGTACCTGAAGAATCGGCCACTGCATCTTTAGCGATCAATAAGCGGAAAGGGGTTCCTTCTTTCCAGGGGTTCTTCAGGATAACTTTTGTTTTGCCGGTATCTAAAGAAAGCGAATAACCGGAAAGTTTATTATAATTACTATCATATAATATAAACTTAGTACTGTCGAAAACAGTGAGCTTCCTGGTGAAGGTCAGTGTCAGGTTTTTCAATATATCCTGCTGGCCATTCTCAAAATCGATGGTATATTTTAACCTTTTATCATCCCTGCTGGCGGGTAATTTCACTGCTGTAGCGAGGGGTGTTTTCTCTTTGCGTTGAAATTCCTGGTAAGCAAAAAGCGTATCAGTAATGGGAGTATTCGTGCCAATATTCACAGGGGCATACCGGAAGGCGAACAGTTTAGTGCTGTCGTCATATTTCTGGCTAAAGCTTTTTTCCAACGCATATACCGCAAAATTTCCTTTGGGCAAGTTGCGGAAAATGAACCCGCCGTTGCCGTCAACACGGGTATAATATCTCGGCATGTCTTTTATTACGGCTGTATCTGTCAGGTTCTTATGTAGTACAACGAGTAAAGTACTGTCTATTTTACCGGTCTCGGCCAATATTACTTTACCGCTGTATGTATTGTAGTCAATGGTACTGCCGGTTGAGAAAACATAGGTGATCCCTTTGGCGGTATTGTTTTCGTTCACGTCTTTAATTGATTCGCCGAAATTGAATGAGTAGGTAGTATTCGGTTCCAATGAATCTCTCAGTTTGAGGGTTACGTTCCGCAGCTTGGAATCTACCTGTGGCGAATTTTTCATCGTGGGGGAAATAATGAGGTTATCCTGCACGCTTTGTAACTGTTGCACGTATTCATCAAAACTGAGTGTTATATTTTTAGTAGCTACACTGACGTTCACCGCTGAATCTTTTGGTATGGCGCTCAATAGTATGGGTGGGAGGCTGTCTCTCGGACCACCACCGGGCGGGATGATATTGGCGCAGGAACTTAGTACTACAATCCGCAGCGTAATAAAAAACAGAATAGAAAAATGAACAAATGATCGTTTCATGGAACCCTTTGTGGATAGCGTTTACAATGATCTCAGCAACGGCAAATATATAACCCGTAGCCGCTTATTAGTACAAGGGATTGTGAATAGAAACGCAAATTATGAAATACGGCGCAGTTTCCCAGATTGACCATTAATCTTTGTCACGCCCCGCTGGCAGCTCTGTTATTCTTTCTTTCCATATCATTGTTCCACTTCTTCCGGTTCAGACAGGTCATGCAGGGCCACTGTCATAAAGTTACCTTTTACAAAATTACACCAGCGACAATCGGGTTTACCGCAGCCTGTATAAAATTGCCGATCCTGTATCTTCTGCCAAACGGTCTTTATCTGTTGCGTTACAGTAGTGATATCTTCCGGTGTGATAAAAACCTTTTCTTTCCGGAATTCTTTCTTTTTATCGGGTTCGATAAAATCAAACTCGGTACTTACAACATTCCAGTTCTTCTGTTCATACCGATCCACCAGTATCTTATAAAAAACAGCCTGCCGCCAATAATCGCCACCATTGGGATCTTTTTCATGGGGCGGCCTTAATTTGGCACGTGCCTTTTCAATATCACCAGTTTTATAATCCACCACATTTACTGATTTGCCATCGAATTCAAGTTTATCCAGTTTTCCTTTCAGGGGCACATCCTGAACTACCACGTTACGGATATTCCTTTCTACTGCAACAATTCTGTTCCAGGAATGGATGTATTGATCATAGTAATTACTTAAGACTTCTTGGCCGTATTCCATTCTCCTGGCAAATTGTTCACGGGTAAAATTTTCACGGTGACGGGTCATGTACCATTCAAAATCCCTGATGAATTCCTGTTTGGAAGGGAAGGTTTCATTTTGCTGCATTTTTTCAAATAGGCGCTGTAAAGCATGGTGAGCAGCCGAACCGAATTCAGTAGCTTCTGATTTTCCCGAAGGTACACGCACGAGGTTTTGAAAATAAAACTGCAGTGGGCATTTGAGGTAATTGTTCAGGGCGGTAACATTCATTACAAATTTGCCCAGTAGCTGCTCAATAAAATCTGCTTCGATCTTTTCGATCTCGGGCGCCTGCGGGGCTGCGAATTGTATCATTGCAAATTCACTGGTCAGTTCTGTATCCGGCATCACTTTTTGAACCGGCAATACATGCACAGCCTGGATCTCTGCAATGAACATGGAAGGTTCCAGTTCCTTTCCATCATTTTTAAAGCGGCTATAGGAAATATGTAAATGTTGTTTGGCCCTGGTAAGCGCCACATAGAATAAACGGCGTAATTCTTCATCCTCGTTTTGATGTGGCGGTGCAGAGAACATAGTATCGGGTAGCGAGTATCCACCGCCAGGCTTTCTTTTCTTTTCCCAATTGGCCGCATTACATCCTGCGAGGAAAACATGCTCGAATTCCAGGCCTTTGGAACCATGCACTGTAAGCAGGTTTACCCCTTTATCGCTGCCACTAACCTGTACCAATGGCAAACTCAGCTCTTCTTTTTCCATGAGCATGAAAATGTTTACCAGTTGTTCCAGCGAGAGTTTAGGATTGCGGCGCGACTCTTCTTTTACAAAATCGAACAGACCGGTAATCACCTGAAGGTGTTGGTGTTTATCGGGGCTTTGCATGATCCAGCGTAATGCACCGGCTTCGCGGATACAATTTTCAAAAAGATTTACCAGCGTTACATTCGTCACATCTCCTATCAGATTTTCAATGGCCATGCTGGCTTCTTTCATCCCCGGCGGCGGCCCCTGACTGAAAAGATCGGTGGCGGGCGCGTTTACTTTTTCATATAATATTTTACGGAGCGATGTTTTATGCTCGTCATATTTTTTATCCGCTACTGCCGCACTTAGTTTGGCTATCTCTATGGGTGTAATATGGAACCAGTCGAAATGAAGTATCTCGAATAACATTTCATCGCCTCCATAGGGAATATCATGTTCTGCGGCGAGGTATTTCATCAATAAGATAAGTTTGCCGGCTAATGGCATATCTAACATATTCAAGCTGCGCTTGCTGAATACCGGTATATTTCTTTGGGTAAAATATTGTGTAAGCTCTTCACCGTATTTATTCTCTTTATAAATTACTCCGATTGCACCTGCCTGTGTTCCCTGTTGTAAAAGTTTTTCTACCTCCAGTGTAATATGAATCATTTCTTGCCGCTGCGTTTCATACTCCATGATAAGCGGCTTATGTGTAAGTTGGTTTATCCGCGTATTCGAGGATGCCAGGGTTTTACTTAATCCTTCTATCCGGTTGATCAGGCGTTCATCGTTCCTGTCGATCAGGGTTTTGGATATATCAAGTATCGGTTGGGTGGAACGGTAATTATTGGTCAATACAATTAATAATGATTCCTGGTAACTCGTGGCGAAGTCCTGCATATTTACTACGCTCGCTCCCTGGAAACGATAGATACTTTGGTCATCATCGCCCACTACAAATACATTAGGTTGTTCCCAATAACTGATCAGCAGTTGCACCAGCCTGTTCTGCGTGCCGCTGGTATCCTGGTATTCATCCACTAAAAGGTAGAGAAACTGTTCCTGGTACCGTGCGAGTAATAATTTATTTTCTTCAAAGGCTTTGATCACCCAGTTGATCATATCATCAAAATCATAGCGGTTACGGCTGCGCATGAGTTTTTGAAAACGGTCAAACTCATGTACGGCAGCCCGAAGCTTTTCCATTTTTTCTTTGGCCTCTTCTATTTTATTCAATTTGAGGTCGCCAGCCTTGAATTGTTTATAAGCACGTTTATATACAAAATCCTCGCGGTTGGGAATATCGGTAAGGTATTCATCAATGCGTTGGTTAATGTATTCCGGTGTCCACCCTTCGCGTTTCATGGAACTGAAAAGTTGCTGGAGGTTCCTGATCTCAAAATATACATCACCCCGGTAGCGTTTCAGCGGGTGGTTTTTCGGGAAGCCATCTATCAGTTGTTTGAACAGATCTATCTTCTCGAGATCAGAAACGGGATCGAGCGATGTTTTTTCAAAAAGTGAAAGATTTTCCTGAATGATATCATTGCAAAAAGCATGGAAGGTGTAAATATTAACTTTGTATGCATCGGGGCCGATGAAACTTAAAAGCCTTCTGCGCATGGCAACAGCTCCCGCATCGGTATAGGTAAGGCAAAGAATGTTTTCAGGTTTCGTATCTGTATCCAGTAAGATCCTGCCGATCCTGGCACCCAGTATCTGTGTTTTACCCGTACCCGGACCTGCGATCACCATAACAGGTCCCTCGATGGTATCTACAGCCCGCTTTTGCTGTTCGTTCAGTTCGTTATAAATATTGTCGAATTGTTCCTGCTGCTGTTGCTTGTTTGCCATAGCGTAAAGATAATCGGAATAGGGACTCACCCCGCCGGCACTGCGTGCGGCGACCCTCTCTGCTGCGCAAAGAGGTTAGGAAACAACTTTTCCACGCGCTGCTGCGCAAAGAGGGTAGGAAACAACTTTCCCCCTCTTTGCGCAGCAGAGAGGGGTGACGAGCGTAGCTAAGTCGGGGTGAGTTGAACTTTCCTGCTTTCCTGCTGTTATTATGAAAAGTTTCTCCCATGTCTAAGATATATTCCTTTTCAATGGTTCAGCATATCCCCATCGGTTTGGAGCAGGCATGGGACTTTTTCAGCAGGTCGGGTAATTTAGCAGAGATCACACCCGCTGGTCTTGATTTCCAGGTCATTTCCAAATACCACGGAGAGAAAATGTATCCCGGGCAGGTGATAGAATACAAGGTGCGCCCCTTATTGGGTATTCCTGTATACTGGATGACGGAAATCACGCATGTGCAGGAGAAGCAGTATTTTATTGATGAACAACGTTTTGGTCCTTATAGTTTGTGGCATCACCAGCATCATTTTAAAGAA
>JBKJPR010000408.1:0-13743 GCA_046594275.1 Sediminibacterium sp. | reverse complement strand
TTTCTGTTTACACTCGATCCTACTGATTTTGAAGGATGGGCAAAAGGCCTGAAAAAAGCCGGATATGCTACCCTTCCCACTTACCCACAGAAATTACGCAAAGTGATCAATGATTATAAGCTGCAACAATACAGCCTGACCGCCCTGGCAAGAATAAAAAATGGCACACCGGTAACGGATCGAGCAGGGATTAATACTACTACCACGTTTACACCTGTTGCAATTTCTGAAAAAACAAGCTCTGGAGAAACCAAGGGAATTACAAAAACAGAAGCCCTGGCCACTGACTTAATAGCGTCAGCCACTTCGCTATCAATCAAAAAAAATATTTCCTTTCCCCAAGGGATCTTTACCATCAATCATACAAAAGTGATCTATGGCACTGAAGGTGTTTCTGTATTGTCGTTAGCAAATAAATATGCTATCCCGCTCAGCAAATTACTTGAGTATAATGACCTGGAAGATATGGATATATTGGATAGGGACCGATTACTGTTTATTGAGAAGAAACAAAAAAAAGGAGCTATCGAATTTCATACTGTGGCAAACGGGGAAACGCTGCACGATATCAGCCAACTGCAAGGTATCAGGTTAGACAGTTTGCTGGAATATAATAATTTAAAAAAAGGCGTGAATCCTGCACCAGGTGTAAAGATATATTTACGTGCAGCCGTTTCTGCTGCCACCGCAAAGACATCCCGGGCCAAATAATCTTTACCTTCGGCCCATACCATAAACTAACTCCATGGCAAATATTACTGTTCACGACAAAACTTTTATTCCCTATTTGCCGGAATCCCTTATTATCGAAAAAATAAAAGAACTCGCAATACAACTTGATGCCGATTATGCGGGGAAAAAACCTTTGTTTATTGCCATATTGAACGGCGCTTTCATGTTTGCTTCTGATCTTTTTAAAGAACTGAGCATTGAGGCAGAGATCTGTTTTATCAAACTCGCTTCCTATAAGGGCACTAAATCAACCGGCCAGGTAATCACCGCTATAGGCCTCGACATTGATATCACAGAACGGCATGTTATCATACTCGAAGACATCATAGATACGGGTAAGACCATGAATGAATTTTTGCCCCAATTACGAAACCAGCAACCTGCCTCTTTAAAAGTGGCCGTATTGCTCCACAAACCCGACGCAACAGTCTTCCCGATAAAGATTGACTATTGTTGTTTCTCCATTCCCAATAAATTTGTACTGGGCTATGGTCTTGATTATGACGGGCTGGGAAGAAATATCCGTGAGTTATATCAGCTTGATGGCGAAACCTAAATTTCTGCCAATAAGCGGAAGGGGCATATTAATTTCCTTCTTTCTGCGTTATATTGTTACAAATCTCTGTTGGCCAGATGAAAAAACTCATTTGGGTACTGCTGTTTCATTTCGTTACAGGTCCTTTATACAGCCAGTTTTACCTGCGCGGTGAAATAAAGGATGTGCGGGGGCGTTTGCTGACAGGTGTCAGGATCACTCTCGCTTCCCGGGGCGCGTATCTTTTTTATAGCGGTAACAGTGGCACGTTTGGCATCCCGGTTACAGTTACAACCGATACCATTACCCTGGCACTGGATGGGTATGAGCCCTTGCGGACGCTGGTAGATACAAAGAAATTTCAGTCCTTTCTCCTGAAAATGCTTCCCTCCACTGCACATTTGTATACCCGAAAATTATCTTCTGCCACTACTAACCTGAAACCAGAATACACCGGCAGTTTTTCTGTACTGGGAGAGAGTTATACCAATCTTTTGGAAAATATTTTTATTGACGCAGAAAAATATCCCGAAACAGGATTTGCCCTGAATGTAGACAAAGCGGCTTACAGCAACATCCGGCGGTTTATCAGTAATGAAATGTTTGTTCCCACGGATGCCATACGTATTGAAGAGATGCTGAACTATTTCAATTTCATTAAAGCCGAAGACAAGGTCTTGTCCAACCAGTTCAATTGCCGGTCAAAGCTTACTACCTGTCCATGGAACCCCGATAACCGCCTGGTATTCCTGAACATTATCGCACCAAAATTAAACCTGGACAGCATCCCTCCTTCCAACCTGGTTTTTTTAATAGATATCTCCGGGTCGATGGATAAACCCAACCGTTTGCCGTTACTGCAATCCGCGTTTAAATTACTGGTAGAAAACCTGAGGGAGAAAGACACCATTACCGTGGTAACCTATGGAGGTGGGGTGGGTATTGCCTTGCCACCTACCGGCGGGAATCATAAACAGAAAATAAAAGAGGCCATTGATTCCTTAACCGCCAGTGGCGATACACCCGGAGAGAGCGCTATCAGGATAGCGTATGACCAGGCAAAAAGGAGCTTCACCAAAAATGGCAATAACCGGGTGATACTTGCAACGGATGGTGATTTTAATATCGGGCAAACATCGGAGAAAGAACTGGAAGATATGATCGCAGGATTCCGGCAAACAGGTATCTATCTGACCTGCCTTGGGGTTGGAATGGGTAATTATAAAGACAGCAAGCTGGAAACACTGTCTAAAAAAGGAAATGGCAATTTTGCATATATAGATAATTTACAGGAAGCACAGAAAGTACTGGTAACCGAATTCACACAAACCATGTATGCCATTGCCAATAATGCCTATTTAAAAATAAGTTTCGATCCCGAAGCCATTAAAGAATACCGGTTAATAGGCTTTGACAACAAAAAAAATTCGGTTGAAGACAGCACCAGTGAACTGGAAGGAGGCGAAGTGGGCAGCGGGCATGCTATGATGGCGATTTTTGAGGTACAACCCCATAAAAAAGATTCCCTGTTCCGTGGTAAGACTTTTGCCAATTTGGCCTTGCAATACAAACTGGAAGGAACCGACGAGTTGAAAAAACAGGATTTTAGGGTATTGTATGATCCGAAACCGATAGAAGTGGTAGATTCAAGCTATCGCTTTGCGGCAGCTATTGCTATGTTCGGCTCGGTGTTGAAAAGATCCAGGTTTGTTAAGCCTTATACGCTCGAAGATGTACTGGCCCTGGCCAAAACCGCCGTCAATCCGAAAGAGGCCCACCAGAGAGAATTCCTGGGATTGATTGAAAAAGCCATCAAAGTGTACAGGCCGGTAAAACGGAAGAAAAAGAAAGAAGATAAATGAGTGTATACCAGAACTTGTCATCTTATTTTCATCAACAGGATATGGCTTATGGATAAAATGTACCTTATTTTGAGAACTAACGATTTTAAATACACAGGTGCATAGAAAAATATAGTGGATGTAGAATAGGAATTTGCATAACACTAATGCGCAACCTGTTTTTATAGCACAATACGTTAGTAAGCAGTTGATTGAAATGTTATTGCTTCTAATTCTTTTTCAGCCATATATAATGCCCGGTTAAATTGCTCCCTGCAGGTTTTGGCTACTCCTGGCAAATGCCTATAATAATTAATACCATTTATAAGATTTTTATAATATTCATAATAGTACTTCATTCTTTTATTATCCGGCTTCTTACCGGTATCACTCTCTATTTGTTCTTTTAAGTAATTGATATATAAACTCAACTCTGCAATGAACATATGCGGCCTTTGGGTATCTGCCACAATATTGGTTCGGCCATAAATATGATCGGTCATGGTTTGCAATGATACAACTTTGGAGAAATAGACAATATTAGGCCCGGGGCAAATAGTAACCGCATCCAGTTTTCTGACAAAGGGTACTTTATATAATTTAGCTGCGGCATTGCTTAATCCAATACATAAACACTCTTTATCTAATACACCGGTAAGCTCTTTTTGATATTCATGAGCGGGGAGGCCAAGCGATTGCAACTGTGCAATTTTTAACTTTTGATATTTGCGTGATGCTGTACAAATAGGTTCTTCAGTAAACTCCGTATTAAAAGCCAGATGTTTCTCTGTGCATGGGCTTCCAGGTTTTCCATTGTTAATCCGGGTATGTTTTTCCAGTTCAGCGCTGGTGCCTTTAAGGTAATGGAACCTTACACCTAATGGAGAGTTATTACTCAACACCACATCTTCTTTTTTAGCTTTGCATAATAACTCCAATGTATCTTCATCCACTGTTGTAGCTTCAGGAACAACTAAAAAAGGAGTTCCCCAACCGGTACTTTCTAAACCATAATAATCATGCAGGAAAACGTCTTCTTCAAATGTGCCGATACCACCTTGTGCAGTTATTTTAAGCGGATGGGGCCGAATGAACCCATTACGGCCTTTTGCTTTAATAGCAAGATTATATAGTTCAAATACAATACTGATGAGTTCATCTTTTCGTATTTTAAATTCTTCGAGTATGGGGCCCATCAAATAACCATCAGTAGCAAATGCATGGCCGCCGCAATTCAATCCAGATTCAATTCTAAATTCGCTTACCCATATACCTTTCTTTGCCAAATATTTTCCCTGAATTAATGCGGAACGATAGTCGCTTACTTTAATGATGATTTTTTTTGTAAACCGCCCTTCCTCATCCGCATCAAACTGATTACATTTTTCCAGGTAATTATACAACCGTGGATTCAGCCCTGCCGAAAATACTATTGACGAATTTGAAAGATCGCTGTTTACATACCCTCTTAATGCGGAAACTGCATCAGAACCATCTTCTAAAAGCTCACCATGCTTATTATGCCTATTCCCGTCAAGTTTAGTCATAATATTAACATCAATACTTCCAGGAAAAATTTGTGTTCGTAAAAATAATTCGATCTTTTCTTTTTCAAGTTTATTATCTGTATTCCTTAGCTTCGTGAATAACTGTTTTACCTTACTATCATCGGGTAACATTTCAAAATACTTTACTATTTCAGAACCTGTTTCAAATGCAGATTTCTTTAGTTTCTCCACCTGCTCCTGTACAATTTTATTTACAAGATTCAAATAATCAGTAATTCTTTTAGCACGGTAATCATCCTCTTTGGGCGTAATAGGATAATATTCCTGCTCGATAGTTGGATAATAATAATTTCTCATCATTTCGATTAACCGGTCTTCTACAACCGAAATAACAGAGGCAATGCCAAACCTCGCTACTTTTACAGGAGAATCAATAGTATAGGCTATTCCCATTACGGGGATGTGAAATCTATGTTGCGAAAAATTGTACATACGCTAAATATTAATTAGAGGTATCGGGTAAGTATAAAATCGGTTGGGCTTTGAAAAAGGCAGTACACGCAGGTTGCACATTTCAATTCATTTTCTAAAGTATTATAAAGCAATCAGTACAAAATATTTAAACGGTCTGGTAACTGTAAAACGAATATTTTGGCCGAGCTTTTATAACTAATTGACTTACATGATTTACTGCATTTTGATATTCCCTTTTTTATTTCTATCACACTCCGCTTTTACCTGAGTTTGTTTAAATAATCAGACCAGGGGCTAGAATACGTCGCCATAAGGCTTTCAAACCATGAAAACTACTAAACCATTGTTCTACAAATATATGTGTAAAATATTAAAGGATATTTTTATCCTTATTTAGGGTGCATTATTAACATTCTTTTGGGCAATTTCCATTCCTGATATATTCTAAGCTACCTACCCGCTCTGCTAACATCCCGCTTACCTTAGTTTCCAACACTGAAAACAAAGGGGTTTGGGTTCATATCTAAAGAACAGACCTTTCCCATTGTATCTTTTTGCCAAAGCCTTTGCTGCTATCCGTCATTTTTATACTGTTTAGTTGTATTGTCCATACCTCTCCCGGAATGGCAAGCGCTATAGGATACCTTTTGTAATAATGTTTTGATGCATCCTGTGTTAATCTATGCTGCCTCGGCAACAAAATCCCCCGGAACTGGATACCTTTTACAGCCAAAACATGCAGTTTATCGGGTAATATAGTACCTGACAGAATAGATTTTAGCATCAATATCTTCATATGAAAAGAATCAAGAGATGATTTAAAATACAATAATCCTTCCCGAAGATTGAAAGCATAAAAACAACTGAAGCAATTTGGATTCCCTGCTTCGTCCACGCAGCAGATACTAGCACATTTTTGCTTTTCAACAAACAGGTTAATTGGTTCGTTCATTTGGCTTTAATAATTTTTACAGGACATGCCCGTGAAAGTTTCAGAAATTTTTTTTCCATTAATTTGCTAATTGATAATACAGCAACCCCTTTTTTTACCGTTGCATTCAGCAGCGTTGCCTTTCCATCTTTTTTTGATATCCGCCATAAGGCAGGCAACATTATACAGCAAATACCACAGCCTATACATTTGCTCCGGTAATGAATAATCTCAGACATTTGCAATAGCATTTTATATAACCCTATCTTTTTAAGGAAGGAATGAATCTGTTCAATGAAAAATATTCTCTTCTTTTAAAAGCCAATCTGTATTGCTGCCTTTCAAGTAACGTTAACGGATTTACTGCAGGAACGGCAGGGGCCTTTTTCTTTCCATCTATGGCAACAAAACTGAACCAGGCTTTACATATCAGGTGTTTTTTTCCTGACTCAACTTTTCTTGCATATGCCTCTACAAAGATTTCCATCGAAGAGGTAAAAGACCGGGTAATTTTTGCCTCAATAATAATAATATCACCGATAAGAGCTGGCAGCACAAAAGCCACCTGGTTTATTGCAGCGGTTACACAGATCTTTTCAGCATGTGTTTGGGCACAGACTGCTGCTGCAATATCCATCCATTGCACCAAACGGCCACCCTGCAATATGCCCATGGGGTTGGTATCGCTGGAGCAAACTACCTCTGTTCGCATGGTTTTAGAGGCAGCCGGCGTTTTATTAATCATACACCAAAATAACTGCTTCTAATTTGAAAAAAATATGACACAAATCATGCTATGCTGCTTTACTACCAATTAACTACTAATCCAGCCCGTTGAAGATCAATGGGTACGGGAAACCCTCTCAGTTCTTAATCCAGCCCTGCTCTTTATACCAATGGATAGCCTGTTTCAGCCCTTCATCCAGGCTGTATTGAGGAACAAAGCCAAGTTTACTTATTTCGGAACTTTCCACACTCCAGTTTACTGCTTTAAATTCTTTAAGCCGCTCTCTGTTTAAAACCGGTGTTTCCCCACTTATCAGCCCCATCATTTCTGATAATAATGCAAATAGCCTGGCTAAGGGCACCGGAATAATAAATGAGATTGTCTTTTTGTTCAGGTGCGCCTTAACGATATTATTAAACATTTTTGGCGTGTACACATTCATATCGGATACAAGGAAACTTTGATTGATTACTGAAGATTCCATACACAAAAAAACAGCCTCACATAAATCCTGTACATGCACAAAACTCAATAGCTGCCTGGTATTACCTATATAAACTTCCAGGTGTTTCTCAATAGATTTTAACAGAAATAAAATGTCTTTTTCCCTTGGGCCATACACAGCGGTAGGATTGATGATCAAAAAAGGGAATCCCTGAGTGGCATATAAGAATTGTTCGGCTTGCAATTTACTCCTGCCGTATGCTGTTAAAGGCTGTTGGATATGATGTGCGGCGATAGGGCTTGCATTTTTACCCGGGCCAAAAGATGCCAGACTGCTGATATAAACAAACTTACCTGGAACCAGGCTATTTCTCTTTAACGCATAAACAAACTGCTTTGTATTTTCAAAATTTACCTGATAGTAAGTGGATTTATTTTTAGCTTTTGTTACGCCGGCAGAATGAATGATAAAATCAAATGTCCCGTATTTATCTGCAAAATCATTGAGAGACGTATCCAATGAAGTATTATTACTGAAATCCAGCTCAAGGAAATGTATTTCAGGGTCATTTAAATATTTTTTGCTGCTGGTAGCTCTTATACCGGCAAACGTTTGATAATGCCTTTTTATCGCTTCTTCAACCAAAAAACTTCCGATAAACCCACTGGCGCCGGTAATTAAAATATTTTTTTTCATCCATTAATTTTTTATTGATTTAGATATTTGATATAACATCTTCTTCTTTTATGTTGAATGGCATCGTAATGGTCCCAAATAGATTGCATTTTTATATTCATTTCCAATTCAGGGTTGGATTCGGCATATTCAATGCCGTTTCTGATATACGATTTGGTTAGCTCATACATTAATATTGCATTTACACCTTTGCCCTGAAACTCTTTATCCACGGCAACCAGGTACAAATCAGCCAGCTTATTTTTTCTCAGCGCTTGTAAAATATGAGCAAACCCAAGAGGCAACAAGCGTCCTTTTGCCTTTTGCAATGCAATAGATAATGAAGGCATACTAATTCCAAATGCAACAAGTCTTCCATTTTTATCTGTTACTAAAGGAACAAAGTCAGGACGAATGAAAGAGAAGTATTGTTTGGTATAATATTGAATTTGCTTTTCAGTTAAAGAAACCACGCCATATAAATCCGAATAAGCAGAATTAATCAGGCCAAAAATTTCATTTGCATAGGGTAGTATATCTTTTGCTGTACGGGCTTTTACAACTGTTAGATTACATCTTCTTTCCACAATCAAGGCCATCTTGGCTAACTTATCCGGTATGGCTGCCGGTAGTTTTATTCTATACTCTACCCAATCTACATCTTTGCAATAACCCAGATTTTCGATAAAAGCGGGGTAATAAGGATAGTTATAAATAGCAGCTAAAGTTCCCAACTGATCAAATCCATCAACTAACATTCCTTCATGGTCTAAATCGGTAAACCCCATGGGTCCATGAACGGCTGTCATTCCTTTCTCTTTTGCCCAGTTTTCAACCGCTGCCATTAATGCCCTTGCAATTTGCTCATCTTCTTCGAAATCAATCCATCCAAAACGCATATATGGATTATTCCATTTTTCGATATATGTTTTGTTCAAAATACCTGCAATACGGCCCACAACTTTGTTTTGTTTTAATGCAAGCCAATAACGGGCTTCACAATTATCAAAAGCAGGGTTTTTATCTTTTCGCAAGGTAGCTTCTTCATCCAACCTCAATGGTGGAACATAAAATTTATGACCTTTATACAAACGATAAGGAAAATTAATAAAAGCTCGTAGCTGCTTTTTATTATTCACTTCTTCAATTACTATGCTCATGCGTGCCGTATATGGTAAAAGAATTGATTTAAATAAAATAAACTACACTACACTGATTCCAAATAATCTTTACACCAGTTTTAATACATGAAGCTTATTGGCTACTTTTTCAATTTTGAAAATAGCTTCATCTAATTGCTCCGGGGTATGCGTGGCCATAATTGACATCCTGATAAGAGAGGAATCACCTTTAACCGCAGGTGATACTACCGGGTTAACAAATATGCCCTCCTCATATAATTCCTGCGTAAACTGAAACGTAAGAAAGTTGTCTCGAATATAAATCGGGATAATAGGTGTTTCGGAAGTATTGATATCAAAACCAAGCTCCCTCAGAGCTTTTGCCATGTATTCGGTATTGCGCCACAATTTTTCCTGCCGTTCCGGTTCAGTCTGTATTATTTCAAGTGCTGCTAAAGCGGCAGCGGCAGCCGATGGGGGGATACTGGCACTAAATATTATTGGCCTGGAATGGTGCTTTATATAATTTACTATTTCAGTGGTAGAAGCAATAAACCCTCCCACTGATGCAAGTGATTTACTAAATGTTCCCATGATAATATCAACCTCGTCTGTTAACCCAAAATGATCAGCAGTACCTTTCCCTGTTTCGCCTATCACACCTAATGCATGGGCATCATCTACCATAACGAGTGCCTGATATTTATTGGCAAGCCTTGTAATTTCGGGCAGATTACAAATATCTCCCTCCATACTAAAAATGCCGTCTATAACAATCATCTTAATTTTTTCTTCCTGAACAGACTGCAATATCTCTTCTAATTCTATCATGTTATTATGCGCAAATTTCAATACCCTCGAAAAAGAAAGCCTGCTTCCTTCAATAATTGACGCATGATCCAACTCGTCTAATATTAATACACCATTTCTCCCTGTCAATGTTGCCACCGTTCCCAGGTTTGTTTGAAACCCCGTTGTAAAAATTAATGCTGCTTCTTTGCCTACATGATCAGCCAGTTTTTCTTCCAGATCAATATGCAATTGGGAAGTGCCATTTAAAAACCTGGACCCCGAGCAACTACTTCCATACCTGTCAATTGCATTTTTTGCTGCTTCTATAACTTTGGGATGGTTGGTGAGGCCCATATAGCTGTTTGAACCAAACATTAACAGCCTTTCTCCCTTAATTATTACTTCAGTATCATGGTTTTCTTCAATCGGCCTGAAATAAGGATATATCCCGGCCATTTTCAATTCATCCGGTATTGTAAACGCATTTAATTTTTCAAACAAATTTTGTTGTATCATAATAACTAATAATGTTTTAATAAGAAGATGCCTGTTTTTATGTTCATATCTAATGGGCTGTGTTTAGCAGGGTTTCCTCCTGAATAAAACTCATTTCAGATATCGATTCCCTTATTTTATTCAATAGGTGATTGGCTTCATGCCTATCAAAAACACATGCTCAGCTTCTTAACTCCCCTGTTAACCGAATATCCAAAGCAGGATTTATTTCGTGATTGCCTAAACAGGCTTTGGAACATGCCGGCCGACAGTCATCAACAGCGATAATTTTTCTTCCTGACAACACTGTTTGTACCAGCTTTTTTACATTACCGCCTGCTCCGGCAATGCATGACCTTTCAGTAATACATTTTCTGTCGGATTGCACAGCAAGATAGTTAGCCATCTGAGCGGCGCTGGAACAAACGGAGCAGGAATAACTAATGATTTTTACTAGTTATTGTCGTCGTCATATAAAATATCTTTTTCCGCATATGGTTGATCAGTAATACACCAAGAAACTGCAAACGCCAGATGGTATATATTTTAATATTGAGCCGGATCTGCGATAGTTTTTTCATGGGTTACCAATTGGGTTTGAAACTCCGGATTAACTTTTTTCAATCCCCCTCTTCTGCTCGTAATAAACCATACAAGCGGTATAACACCCCCTACCGTAAATAAGGCGCCGCCCACCATCCGTAACCAAGTGAGTGTTTGAAAACCTGTGCTCTCAATGAACGTGCTGCTGCGTGCATACCATAGTCCATTTTCTGTTACAGTTTTAAACTGGTAAATACCCGCAGGGAACAAATCAAGCAATACCATCAGCAGTAAACCGATATTGATTGACCAGAAGGCTATTTTGATAACACGGGGTTTCCACCAATCGGCTTTACATAATAACCGGCAGCAAAATAATATGGCTGCTAATGCAAGATTACCATACACTCCCATCAGTGCAGCATGACCATGATTGACGGTTAAATAGGTTCCATGTTCATAATAATTGGCAATAGGAAGATTGATGATGAAGCCAAGTACCCCGGCGCCAAAAAAATTCCAGAAATTAACCGCCACCAAAAACAGAAACACTTCTGAAAATCCAAACCGCTTATTCAAATCGCCATTCACCCCATTTCCATTTTCCAGTATGCGCGGCAACTTGCTGAAACGGTAGGCTTCCAGTGTGAGCAATACCAGTGGGATTACCTGTAATGTTGAAAACACTGAGCCAAGCGCCATCGTGAAAACCGGTTTTGCATTCCAGTAAAAATTATGAGAGATGCCGAGCAATCCCGAACCTAAAAATAATAAGGTGGCTAAGTAAATAACACGAATAACCGCCTGCTTGCTTACCAAACCCATCAGCACCATGAAATAGCCAATCAATACAGTGGTAAATACTTCAAAGAACGCTTCGGCCCACATATGCACCACCATCCACCGCCAGAAATCAGCAATCACAAAATTGGTTTTAGGCGTAGCAATAAATCCCGATATAAATAATAAGATAATACTGAATGTTGTATACACTAACCAGTTGGGCAAAGCCCAGGGTTGTTTCAGCTTCATCACTGGTTTAATGCCACGGTATAAGGAGATGGCCCAGATAATAAATACAACACCAAGCATTATCTGCCATAATTTCCCCATTTCAACATATTCCCATCCCTGGTGACCCAGCCAATACCAGTTTTTAGACAAAAGACCGTGAGGCCCGAGAAATATTCCGGTAAAAGAACCGGCTACTAATAAAATAGTAAGCCAGAAAATAGTATTGATGAGTGTAACCTGTTTTTTAATCTGTTGCGGTGAAACAAGTGACATCATAAAAAACGAAGCACCAATCCAGCAGGCAGATATCCATAACAATGATAATTGAACATGCCAGCTCCTCGTTATCGTGATAGGTAAAGGTTTTGAAATATTAAAGCCAAAAAAATTGACAAGCCCTACAAAGTCATGTACAGTTAAAATACCCGCAAGCACCTGCACAGCAAAAAGTAAAATAGCAACATAAAAGTATTTGTAGGTAGCCATTTGAATGGCATTCGGTTGAAATTTTTGTATTTCACTCACTGTCATAAATCGTTGGGCCTTGCTGGTATAAGCGTTATCATCCAGTTTCTCGAGTTTGCCGTGATAATACAGTACCAACCCCAGTCCAAATATTAATCCCAATAAGCCCATGATACTCCATAATATGATAGCAGAACCCGGGGTATTTCCGGCGACCGGGTCATAGGGCCAGTTATGTGTGTAGCTGTACTTTTCTCCGGGCCTTTCCACCCCGCAAACCCAGGCGCCCCAAAAGAAAAAAGCAGTCAGCGATTTTATTTCATCAGGATCTGTGATATAACCCGCCGGTTTAAAGGCACCAGCAGCAGAAGGATCAGTAAATTTTTGATGGTAATATTTAATCAACTCATTAGCCGCATATACCTGCCCACCGGTAAGTGATACACTATTCTTATCTGCCTGGTAATGATTGGTTTTAATTTCCGTTTTCACCTGCTCTGTAATACCTTTTTCAAGCAAAGCAGTATTATTATCCGTTTTAAGATTGGAGCGATAATGTCTGTTCATGTATTGTGCAACATAATGCAGCGCTTCTGCCGTAAAATCCGGTCCACGGTTAGCGCCATCGCCAAACATGCTGCCGTATTCCATCAGGGCATATTTTTGAAAAACAGCCTGCCCATTTAATACATCTTCTTTTGAAAAAACAACCTCGTTCTTTTCAGAAACATAGGAGGGAATAGGCGGGGCTTCCGTGTAGGTATGTATACCAATCAGCAGTATACCGGCCACGCTGATTATAAAAATAAGCAACAAAGGCAGCCACCAGTTTTTCGGATTGAGCAGGTAGCTGATAAAATTTCTTTTTGCCATAAAGCAGAATTACCAGCCAAATATAATAATTAAAGATAAATTTGTCCTTTATATTTTTTTCTCACATACGATAATACTTGTTAAACAAAGAATCAGGGTAGTCTGAGGACGGCACATTGCATACATATCCGGTATTTGTTCGCGTATGTACCTGTAACACAACCTGCAGTTATGGCTTCTCAGTAAAGGAGAGATATATTGTAGTAGGAATACCATAGTATCGCATGGCAATGGTTTTTGGATCAGGGTAACCGCGCCGGAGTTAACTAATGTGGATTTCTGTAAGGCCATTCACTATCCGCGTTTTTATCGCAGCGTATTAAGGTATTGTGCTGATGACTTCTTTATTCTGTCAAATCTTTTATATAAATAAATATGTTACAGGTAACAAAAATATTTCGTTTTGAAACAGCGCATGCTATTCATGGATACGCCGGTAATTGCAAAAATATTCACGGACATTCCTATGTTTTACATGTAACAGTTGCTCCACTGGTAAACAATGATGACTATATACCATCGCCTGGGTTCATTCTCAATTTTAAAGATCTCAAGGATTTGGTAAATAAAAC
>JBKJPR010000146.1:0-7006 GCA_046594275.1 Sediminibacterium sp. | reverse complement strand
TACAGCACCGGCATTACTTGGCGTTCCGCAAAACGCATCGGCGGATTGTGATAATATTCCACCTGCTGCAAGGGTAACTGCTACTGATAATTGCGTTCCTTCACCTGTTGTGAGCTTGGTGGAAACCAGTACGCAGAATGCCAATGTGAATGCGGCAGGCCATTACAATTATACCATTACACGCACGTGGACCACCACAGATATGTCTGGCAACACCAGTGTTTCTTCACAAACTATTGCAGTATCAGATACGAAATCGCCTGTGATCACTATACCCGGAAATATAAGCCAGGCAAATGATGCAGGTTTATGCAGCGCAGTTATTTCATTCAGCGCTACTGCATCGAATAATTGCGGACCCGTAACCATCAGTTATAGCCGTGCTCCGGGAAGTAGCTTCCCTGCAGGCAATACCCTGGTAACAGTTACCGCGGTTGATGTTACAGGTAATACAAGCGCTGTCGTATTTACAGTTACGGTAACGGATACAGAAAAACCAACCATCACCGCGCCGGGCATGTGGAGTGTGCCCAATGATGCTGGTACTTGTAGTGCCACCATTCTTGATTTAGGCAACCCGGTAACATCAGATAACTGCGGTGTGGAATCGGTAAGTAATGATCATCCATCAAGGTACTTTCCTGTTGGAACTACAATTGTTACTTGGAGCGTGACTGATATCCATGGGAATATTACAGATACTGCCAAGCAAACTGTAACAGTGCTGGATAATGAGTTGCCAACGATCAGCATCCTTAATGAAAGTGTGAACAACAGTGCAGGCATTTGTGGAGCCACCGTTGTACTGGGCATTCCAACAACAGCAGATAATTGCGGAGTGGCTTCGGTTAGCAATAACCATCCTTCGTCTTTCTTCCCGGTAGGAGTAACCTATGTAACTTGGACAGTGACAGATAATAATGGATTGACCAATACGGTTGTACAAACTGTAACCGTAACAGACAATACACCGCCTGTGATTACAGCAGCTCCCAACCAGGTATTCTGTACCAGTGCGGCAGGTAATTATGCGATACCAGTATTAACTGCAACCGATAATTGCGGTAACGTTACTATTGCGTATACCATTGCGGGGGCCACTACCAGAAACGGTGGCAGCAACAATGCAAGTGGAGTTTTCAATACAGGCGTATCCACTATTACCTGGATAGTAACCGATGCGAATGGTAATACCGGTAACAGCACTACTACGGTTACCATCCATTCAATACCCGTAGTAACGATCACCGTGAGCACTGCAGATAATTTCTGTAAGAATATAACGCTTACAGCATCAACCGCGGGCGGTACTGCTACTTATAACTGGGTATCAGGAAGCAGTAGTTTTGCCACTACGCCGCAGGTCAGTCTGGGACAGGGAAATGGAGATGGCATATATAATGTGTATTTAACTGTGAATGGTTGTACCAGTACCGCCGCCAGTTATAACTTCCAGAAGCAAAACCTGGTGAACAGTTATACCATTCTTGCTTTTGATGCTATAGAACTGGGAGAGAATAATACAGTGGCCACTGGCAGTGTAGGAGTGACCTCTGCATGGGGTGAAGCGGCGTTCCGTAAGAACAGTTCCGTATCATCACCCGGGTCTTTTGTAAAAGCCCGGTATATTCATAAGAATGGGTCTAATATTAATATTGCCAATCCGGTCTATAGTGCAGCAACCGGTATCACTTTACCAACTATGCTTTTTAATATGGCTAGTACGAATAATCTTCCCAACAAAGATGTGCCGCAGAATTCAAATACTACCGTAACGGGTAACTATAAAAACTTGACACTGAAAAAAGGATCGAATACCGTTCTAACGGGCAGCATATTTGGTACACTTAAAGTAGAACAGGGGGCACAGATAAGGTTTACAGCTACCACCATCAATATAGATAAACTGAAGGTTGATAAGGGTCCAAGAAACGGGTACAGTTATATCCGCTTCGCGCCAGATACCAAAGTATTAGTAAGTGGCAGTGTCAGCATAAGCAGCCAGGTGTATGTGAACCCTGATAATAACAAACTGACATTCTACTTAGGGGATAAAAAATCAGGTGAAGAAAAATTCAGTGTCAAAGGCGGCGATACCAAAGTAACGGCCAATATCTATTTGTCCAATGGCAAACTGAAAGTGACTGGTGGTTACAGTTATGGCAATGGGCAGGGTGAAGGTGACCGTGACGAAGATGATGACAGGAATTATGGCCAGGGCAACAGTTATGTATACATGACCGGCCTGTTCATAGCGGAAGAAGTGGAAGGCAATGGTAAAAATGTAATCTGGAACAGCTTTGATTGTGGTGCAGCCCCGGTACAGGCTACCCATAGCAGCACATCGATTACTCAGATTACCAGTGAAGAAAAAGGGATAAGTGAAGAAGAACTGAAAGTAACAGTAATGCCAAATCCAAGTAACACATTTTTTACCCTGAAATTCGAGAGCAGAAACCAGACACCTGTTAGTATGCGGGTAATGGATGCTGCAGGCAGGGTGGTAGATGCAAGGTCAAAGATTGGATCAAATAGTACGATACAGGTGGGCCAGCAGTACAGCAATGGCACTTACTTTGCTGAAATGACTCAGGGCAGCAGGCGCAAAGTGATACAGCTTGTGAAAGGAAAAGGATAAATACTAATCTTAGTTTACTATCTGAAAGGTTGCTATAATTGGCAACCTTTTTTTAGTGCGGGTATGTAAAAAAAATAGGATATCTATCGGCCGTATGTCACGATTCTCCTGATTATGTATGTGGATATTCCCTGGGCCGTATAGTTAAACAACCACAAAAAAATCGGTGATTTTAACTGTATGTATTTGACAGGTTTAGCCGAATTTTAACATGTCAAATATCCTGTGTTGTTTTAAGCAGGGATTGCGACAAATTTAAAATCCAATATCTTATGAGAACAGTTCTACCCGGAACAGTACTATCCGCTACGCGTACTTTTTTACCAGGGGTATGTTATCCAGATCGAAGCATTAAAGTCAATGAATGATTTCATTGACTTTAATGCTTCTTTTTTTTAACGTAATCCTGTTATTAAATGTACATGCCCCTGACATTATTTAAGTCATATACTGCAAGCCGGCAGGTTGTATGTAACTATAATACAGAATTTTATATACCTGGTTTCCTCCCAAGGCTTCTGATGATTCTTCTGGTATTGACAGTAACAATAAGCTCTTTTGCGCAGACCTACTCTTTTACCAATTGCAGTGCAACGGGAAAGAATGGCCCCACCCAAACAAACGCCGACAATACATACCCACTGGGCAACACATTGACTGGGGCGGTAACCACCGTGAACAATGGTATTCAGCAATGGACGGTTCCTGTAACAGGTAACTACCGTGTTATATTGGCAGGTGCCGCAGGTGGTGCGAGCGCTTTTTCTTCCGGGGGATCAGGAATAGCCATTCAATCTGAACTCAGTTTAACGGCAGGCCAGGTATTAAATATCGTAGTGGGCCAGGCAGGGCAAACAAATACGAGCAACGACCAGTTTCTTACTGGCGGATCCGGGGGCGGAGGGTCTTTTGTGTATACCGGTCCGATCGGCGTGGGTACTCTATTAATGGCAGCGGGTGGCGGTGGCGGTGGTTTATCAAGCCCCACTAATGCCTTCGCTGGTAATATTTCAAGTGCCAATTTTAATACCAATGGATATTCGATAACCGATGCAGGAAATAATGTCTCTGCAGGCGGTATTAATGGAAATGGCGGCGGGTTTTCCAGCAGGAACATCCTTTCGGGCGGCCCGGGGGCGGGATGGCTCTCAGATTATAATGGCACATTTGCTAATATATCTCCTCTCATGGGAGGAACACGTTTTACAGGCGGCTCTGGAAACAGTGCGGGCCGCGATGGTGGATTTGGCGGTGGCGGAGCATCGGGGGATAACAGCGGTTATCCATTTGGCTGGTCAGGCGGCGGTGGAGGTTATTCAGGCGGCGCAGGAGGACATAACGGAGGTAATGGCGATGGGCAGGCAGGGGGGGGCGGAGGTTCTTATCTGACAGGTACCAATAAAACCAATCTTGGTTTAAACAACAGCCATGGCTATATAAACTTTACCTATATACCTTTTCCTGCCGGTGCCTTAGGTTTTGATGGTGTGAATGACCATGTAAGGATCCCCGATCACGCAAACCTGCGGTTAAGCGGTGGCGATTTTTCGATTGAATTCTGGGCAAAACCCACAACGGTAGATGGACAGTTCAGATGGGTTATCTCTAAAGACAATGGCAATGCCGACCTGGATTACCTGATTGGTATTGATGTTTCGAATAAATGGCGTTTTGTTTCCAGGAACCTGAATATTGATATCAGTGGTGGGCCGGTAATTATTGGTAATACGTATTATCATATAGCCTGTACCCTGAAAGGTTCTGTTGCTACACTATATATAAATGGGGTAGAAGCTGCTTCTTCCCCTGTTTCCGGCGCAGCTATAAGCAATACCGCTGATGTAATTATTGGCGGCAGAACAGCTTCGGGTGTCAATCAGATGTTTGGAGGTGATATTGATGAATTGCGTATATGGAGCCGGGCATTATGTGCTGGTGAAATTGCTAATAATAAAAACTGTGCACTTCCCGCTGCAAACCGGAATGGCCTGGTAGCCTATTATCAATTGAACCAGGGATTTCTCTATATCAATAACAGTGGTGTGAATACCGCCGTAGATGCCAGCGGAAATAACCATAGCGGTACACTCAATAATTTTTCATTAACAGGTAGTGTATCAAACTGGGTGGCGGGAAACATCAGCGGCACCTGTGCCGTCTATACACCACCCACAGCAAGCATTACAGCAGGCGGACTCACCACATTTTGTTCCGGTGGTTCCGTTACACTTACTGCCAGCGCGGGAAGTTCCTACCTATGGAGCAATGGGGCAACTACCCAATCGATTAACGTAACGGGTACCGGCAATTATTCTGCAACGGTGATCAATGCAGGTGGTTGTGCCGCAAGCGCTGCTGTTATAGCGGTAACCGTGAATCCATTACCCACCATATCCCTATCTCAAAGCGGACCCACCACTTTCTGTGAAGGTGGTTCTGTAAGCTTTACAGCCAGTGGCGGAGTATCTGCCACATGGTATACCGCACAAACTTTAGCAGGCTTAGCTTCCGCTTCACCCCAGGCAACATTTTCTGTAACTGCCGCCACTTCCGGTTTTTACAGAGCATTTGTAACAGATGCATTGGGATGCACCTCATTGCCAAACAATACTTCAGTAACCGTTAATGCAAAGCCAGTAGTGTCAGCTATCACGGGTACAACAAGTGCATGTGCCGGATCAACTACTCAATTAGCCAATGCTTCTCCGGGTGGTGTTTGGAGCAGCAGTGATGCATCTGTAGCAACCGTTAATGCGTCAGGCCTGGTAAATGCAATATCAATTGGCACTACGACTATCAGTTATGCGGTGAGTACCAATGGATGCAGTACAACTGTTACAGCAGTAGTAACTGTACATGCATTACCTTCTACACCTACCATTACAGGTGGACCAACCGTATTTTGCCCCGGAGGATCTGTGATGCTAACATCCAGTCCCTCTGCTGCTTATTCCTGGAGCAATGGTGGTAACACGCAATCGATTAGTGTAAATAATTCAGGCAATTATTTTGTAACAGTATTTGATATTAATGGTTGCACCGCAACAGCTCCAGCAACCTTAGTAACTGTACAGGATATTGTGCTACCCTCTATTACAGCGCCTGCCAACCTATTGGTAAGCCTGGTCAATGGTAATTGCACTGCATCTGGCATCGCATTGGGTACGCCGGTAGTATCAGATAATTGTGGTGTGGCTTCAGTGACCAATGATGCGCCTGCCATTTTCTCCATGGGCAGTACAACGGTAACCTGGACCGTAAAAGATAACAGTAACCTAACTGCTAGTACTACACAAATAATAACCATTACTTCTCCCGGGATTAATATTACAGGCAATACTGACCTTGGTGGAACCCTACCGGGTACAACCATCAGCAGGCAGTTATATATCCAGAATACAGGCACATCTACCTTAACTGTATCTTCTATTACCCTCAGCGGTACAGATGCTGCAGATTTTTCCGTAAGCGGCATTAGTCTGCCCATAACTATACCTGCCAATGGTTCTGCTGACTTCCGGGTTAGTTTCAGTTCTCAAACAGTGGGTGCTAAGAATGCTACAGTTACAGTCAGCAATAATATTTGCAATGAGTCTGCCTATGATTTTAATGTTACTGCACAGATAACTTGTGCAGCCCCTCTCTTTACAGTTTGTGCAACTAACATCAGTACGAATGCCGCAACTGGTCTTTGTACGGCAACAGTAAATTATGTAGTTACGGTACTGGGTATTCCTACACCCGCATTAAGCTATACATTTAGCGGTGCAACAACAGGCAGTGGTACGGGTACAGGAAGCGGATTCTTATTTAATACAGGCACTACAAATGTAGTGATCAACGCAGCTAATGCTTGTGGCAGCGCTGGCTGTAGCTTTACGGTTACAGTTACAGATAAAGAATTGCCCGCCATCATTGCACCTTCCAGTATTACCGTTAATTCAGCTTCGGGAACTTGTGCAGCAACAAATATAACATTGGGTAATGCCTCTGCTGCAGATAATTGTGGTGTGAATATCGCTACTAACAATGCACCTGCATCTTTCCCAGTGGGAGTAACTATCGTAACATGGACCGTTACCGATATTCATGGTAATACCAATACCGCTGTTCAAACTGTAACCGTACTTGATAATGAGAAACCGGTCATACAGGCGCCTGCTATGTATAGTGGCGCCACATTTACCTGGCTCACTTGGCACACTATACATAGCAGGCGCCTGGATGACCGGTTTCTCATTATCAAGTACGGTCACAGTTTGCTTAGCGGTGTCGGTCACATTTCCATGAATATCTGTTACGGTCCAGGTAACCATAGTAGTACCCACCGGGAAGAAGCCTGATGCTGGTGCATTATTGGTTACTGAA
>JBKJPR010000137.1:0-4473 GCA_046594275.1 Sediminibacterium sp. | reverse complement strand
GATAAAATCCACGCCGAATGAATGTGTCGCTCTCATACCAACATTTGTTTTAATTGTTTTTGAAATGATTTGATGCACTTTCACTTTTCAATCAGTCCGCAGGTTCGAATCCAGGTGCGGATTCGAATCAAATCAGATCAAATAAAATGATCTAAAATATTGACCATCATGCGATTACGTGCAAATCCTTGAGTTCAAGAAAAATGCCGGGATTGAACTCAAGGACTACCTCACAGTAAGTCTGCTATTTTTTGATATTATCTGCTATTTTAAAACAGAAAAATTCAGCGACTATTAACGAATTATAAACTGACAACAGCCAGTTTGTCTGGGTGAAATCCATGCCAGATAAGGCTTTCAGAAGATGACGAATGCTGAGGACATTCCTAAAAAAAGAAAGACCAACCTTTCGATTGATCTTCTTTCGTCGGGAAGACAGGATTCGAACCTGCGACCCCCTGGTCCCAAACCAGGTGCGCTACCGGCCTGCGCTACTTCCCGAGTTTTCCATCATAGCTTTAGCGAAGATGGATTTTATTAGCCGATTCTATTATCCGCCTTCGCCAAGGCTTCGGCGGATGATAGCGGTGAGGGAGGGATTCGAACCCTCGGTACAGTTTAACCCGTACGGCAGTTTAGCAAACTACTGGTTTGAGCCGCTCACCCACCTCACCATTCCTGCTCTTTTCAGAGAGGGTTGCAAAAATAGGTTTCCAGGGGGTAACTGCCAAAAATGTATGTAGAAAAGTTTAAGGTTTGGGGTTCAACTTAAAGAAAGCGCCTGTTGTAATTCCAACAGGCGCTTTCATATTTTTTAATCGTTGATGCAACTCCAAACTCCAAACTTCAAACCCCAAACTCCAAACCTACATAGCTGCTAACTGCACCTTTTGAGTCAGTTCCATCACGTTTTCACGGAAAATAGAATCTGTATCCATCAGATCCTTCACTGTCTGACAGGAATGGATGACAGTGGTATGGTCCCTGCCTCCAAAATGCTCACCAATGGTCTTTAACGAATTCTTGGTAAATGCCTTGGCCAGGTACATGGTGATCTGTCTTGCCTGCACTATTTCCCTTTTGCGGGTTTTTTGTAATAACTTATCATACGACACATCAAAGTATTCACATACCATTTTCTGGATCGCATCTATCGTAATTTCTTTGCTGCTGGTTTTTACAAAATTGCGTAAAACTTTCTTGGCCAGTTCCACATCAATATCTTTCTTGTTCAAAGAAGACTGTGCCAATAAAGAGATCAATGCTCCTTCCAGTTCGCGAACATTGGTATTAATATTATAGGCAACATACTTTACCACTTCTTTCGGCATATCCAATCCATCGTTCTTCATTTTCTTTTCCAGTATCTCAATACGGGTTTCATAATCCGGTATCTGAAGGTCAGCACTTAATCCCCAACGAAAACGGCTCAACAATCTTTCCTGCATTCCGTCAAGATCTTTCGGAGGTTTATCGGAAGTTAATACCAATTGCTTTCCGCTTTGATGCAGGTGATTAAAAATGGCAAAGAAAGCATCCTGGCTTTTTTCCGCACGGCTGAAAAACTGTACATCATCAATGATCAAGACATCTATTAACTGGTAAAAATGAATAAAGTCATTGATGGCATTATTACGGCTATGATCCTGAAACTGGTTAATGAATTTTTCACTGCTTACATACAGTACCACCTTACCCGGATGCAGTCTTTTGACCTCATTACCAATGGATTGCGCCAGATGCGTTTTACCCAATCCTACCCCGCCATAAATTACCAGGGGGTTAAATGAATTCGCGCCGGGCTTTTCTGCAACGGTCTTTCCGGCACGGCGGGCCACCCTGTTACAATCACCTTCAATAAAGGAATCGAAAATATACATGTGGTTCAACTGCGGATCGATCTGCATTTTTTTCAGACCAGGAATAACAAACGGATTCTTCACCGGGTTGTCAATTACCAGCGGGAAATTCATCTCGTTGTTATTATATGTTTTCATATTACTTGCAGGCACATCCATGGAACCATTTCGTCCATTGGTGTTACCACTGTCTACCATGATTCGGTATTCTAATCTTGCTTCTTTACCCAATTCCCGTTTTAGTGTTTTAGCGAGGAGGTTCACATAATGTTCTTCCAGGTATTCGTAAAAAAATTGGCTGGGTACCTGTATCATTAAAACATTGCCTTTCAGTTCAACAGGGTTAATCGGCTCAAACCATGTTTTAAAATGTTGCCATTCTACAATGTCTTTGATGATCTTCAAACAATTGCTCCAGACTAATTCAGCGTTTTTTGCCATACAAAAAAAAAGCGTTTATAATGAGTTATACTTTTATTTACTTTATCTACAAGCCTTCAAGTTATCTTTTTTTCTCCACATGTGGATAAGTTGAAAAAAATAATTTGGGGTTGCGAATATGTATACTTTATGTTGAAAAAAAAATTTTTTATTCCCTTGTTTTTTTGCCTATAACCACAGTATGGGCATTTAAGCACTTTTTTCTTTTAAACCGGGGAAGGATTATCCCATCTGCCTTTCCCCTAATCTTGTCCAATCCCCTGAGTATTCTACTGAATGGCTTTCCTACTCTTCCTCTATATCAGGTGTTTCCGAAGCCTTCACCTGGTCGTATATTGTATTCATCCGTATACTTCGCAACTACATGGAGAGCCAAAGGATCGCCTCACCCGTTCTTTCTTCTATACACAGCGGTTTGATGGGTAGCCTCAACCCTGTTCCTACAAAGGGCGCTTTCATAAAAATCCTATGTTGCCAATCCTTTTTACACCGTACCTCTTCCTGCATTGGCAATTGGATATGGGTACACTAACCGTATGATGTTGCAACATTCTTACCATAACCGGCGCAATGCTCAGCTTATTTTCGATCCGGTAACCCAAATACATCAATGTGGTATTGAAGCTGGTAGCGCAGTAAGAACCAGCTATAATAAAAACAGGAAGAATAGAAAGAGAATGACCTGGCATCGTCAGTTTGTGTTGGAACTTGAAAGGTACCCTATTAATCCTGGGAAGTAAATGATTTTTTAGACCACAAGCAGATTTTAATCCTACTTTTGGACTCTTTAAAAAATGTAAGCATGTCGTACGAAATAGTAGGTAAACTGGTAGCGGTTTTTGAAATTGTTCAGCGCACAGAAACATTTAAGACCCGTGAATTTGTGATTGAAAAATCAGAAGATATTGGTGGAAGAGTGATTACCAATTATGTAAAGTTTCAATGTGTGCAGGATAAGACCGCCATGCCCGATCGTTTTAATGTGGGTGACGAGGTGAAAGTCCAGTTCAATATCAAAGGGACAAAGTGGGTAAAAGAGGGCAGGGAGAATTATATCACCAACCTGGACGCCTGGAGAATGGAAACCATGAAAATGGGACAGACGGGGAATGGAGCCGATCCTGTTAATTATAATGATATGCCGCCACCGGCTGATGTGGTAGATGATCTGCCGTTTTAGTTTGGAGTTCGGAGTCAGGAGTCTGAAGTATTGCTTTTGAACTCCTGACTCCCGACTTTTCACTCCTGATTACTTTTTAGGATAACCACCTAACAGTATGCAAAAAGATATTTCCCTTAAACTTACCCCTTCAGAAGCTGTTGATGACAGGATCATCAGACAGTATATTGCGCAATCCCTTGGTAAAGAAGCAAAAGACATTTCGGGCTTTTACAGGCTGAAACAATCTATTGATGCCAGAAGTAGTAAACAGGTATGGATAAACCTGGTTGTAAAAGCTTTTGCAAATGAACCTTTTCTGCAAAGGGATATCACACAGGTAACTTTTACAGATGTGAGGGCTGCAAAAACAAGGGTGATCATTATAGGTGCCGGCCCGGCGGGACTGTTTGCCGCATTAAAACTGATAGAAGCTGGTATTCAGCCAATTGTACTTGAAAGAGGAAAAGACGTGAGGGCTAGGAGAAGGGATCTGGCTTTGTTGAATAAAGAAGGCGTTGTAAACCCGGAAAGCAATTATTGCTTTGGCGAAGGTGGTGCTGGAACGTATAGCGACGGGAAACTCTATACCAGAAGCAGTAAACGGGGGGATGTTAATCGCATATTAAACCTGTTTTTCCAGTTTGGCGCTGAAGAGAAGATATTATATGAAGCGCATCCGCATATTGGCACAAATAAACTGCCTGCCATTATTACAGCTATGCGGCAGCAGATCATAGATAGTGGGGGCCAGTTATTGTTTGAGAAAAAAGTAACGGATTTTATTATACATGATCAGATATTAAAGGGAGTGATTACTGCAGAAGGAGATACGGTCAGGGCAGATGCTGCCATATTAGCCACTGGCCATTCAGCAAGAGATATTTTCGCACTCTTTCAACAAAAAGGGTTACAGATAGAAGCCAAGCCTTTTGCTTTAGGTGTACGCATCGAACATCCCCAGGTTTTGATTGATTCCATACAATACCATTCTGCCTTAAGAGAAAACAACTT
>JBKJPR010000092.1:0-3180 GCA_046594275.1 Sediminibacterium sp. | reverse complement strand
TTTGTTCTTGCTGATGAGGCGCTGGTTGGCTACAATGCCCACTGCCCAGCCTTCAATTCTTGCATAACCGCATAGAATGGTTTTGCCATAATCCTGTTTGAACTGGTCGAATTCGCTATTGTCAACAATTCGTTCAATGATCTCCAGCATATCATACGGCTTTACATTGCCTTCGTGTATGATGCCATACAATTGGCCCGGATCTTTTTTGGGCGGCTGTGCGGGTATCCTGTTAAAACCCGCCCGGGAAGGCTCACCCAGTTTGTTCATGATCTTTTTAATATGATCCAGGCATTCGTGTTCTGTTTTGAATTTGTAATCCGCAATACCGCTGATCTCTGTGTGCGTTGCTGCTCCACCCAGGGTTTCATTGTCTATGTTTTCACCTATCGCGGCTTTCACCAGATAGGGGCCGGCTAAATAGATGCTTCCATTGCCTTCCACCATCAGCGTTTCATCGCTCATAATGGGTAAGTAAGCGCCACCCGCTACACAAGCGCCCATCACCGCAGCGATCTGCGTAATGCCCATGGCGCTCATCCTCGCATTGTTACGGAAGACACGGCCAAAATGTTCTTTATCAGGAAATATCTCATCCTGCATGGGCAGGAAAACACCCGCGCTATCCACTAAATAAATGACAGGTAATTTATTTTCCATGGATATCTCCTGCATACGGAGATTCTTCTTACCGGTAATCGGAAACCATGCGCCGGCTTTTACAGTTTGATCGTTTGCAATGATCACGCATTGCCTGCCGCTTACATAGCCTAATCCTGCAACTGTTCCACCCGCCGGGCAACCGCCCTGTTCTTCGTACATGTCGAACCCGGCAAATGCACCGATTTCTATAAAGGGTTTGTCCCTGTCGCATAAATAATCTATCCGTTCACGGGGCGTCAGTTTGTTTCGTTCTTTTTGTTTCTCTATTGCTTTTTTGCCACCACCCATTTTGATCTTTTCAAAATGTTGCCTGGCCTGGCTCAGGGCCATTTTCATCCAGTCTTCATTACGGTTAAACTCCGGGGTCATACGAACAAGTGTTAGTATTAGCAAATATAGTGGAAGGTTTATGTTGAATGGTGAATTTTAAATGTTGAATGAAGGTAATGTGTTTTGCAAGGCCGCGACATGGCAATTGAATACCGCATTGCATTCAAAATTTAAAATTCAACATTTAAAATAGATAATTATATTTAGCCAATGTCATACGACTATATCATCATCGGAGCGGGATCGGCGGGATGTGTACTGGCCAACCGGCTTTCAGAAGATGCCACATGCAAAGTGCTGTTACTGGAAGCAGGACCGGCGGATAAAAAAAAGGAGATCCATATTCCAGGGGCATACACCAAACTGAACCGCTCACCTGTTGACTGGGCATTCTGGACAGAGCCGCAAAAGCATGTTGATAACCGTAGATTATTTATTCCGCGGGGCAAGACACTGGGCGGCAGCAGTTCTACCAATGCAATGGCCTATGTTCGTGGCAATAAAGAAGACTTTAATGAATGGGCAGCTTTAGGAAACAATGGCTGGAGTTACGAGGAAGTACTGCCTTATTTTAAAAAGTCTGAAAACCATGAACAATTAGGTGAGCCCTTTCATGGGGAAGATGGTCCTTTGAACATAACTTTTTCCAGGCAACCTGGTTTGCTGGCCCCGATATTCATTGAGGCCTGCGCCGAATGTGGCATCCCCTCCAATAATGATTATAACGGGGCTGAACAAGAAGGCGCCAGCATGCTCCAGTTCACCATTAAGAAAAATAAGCGCCACAGTACAGCCACTGCTTTTCTAAAGCCTGCTATGCGGCGTTCCAATCTTACCGTCAGAACAAATACACATGTACGGCGGATACTGATCGAAGATAGAAGAGCAGTGGGCGTAGAAGTGATAACTGCCCATTCAGAATCTGAGCGCATCAACTGTACAAGGGAAGTGATCCTTTCTGCCGGTGCTATTCAGTCGCCACATCTCCTTATGTTGTCTGGTATTGGTGAACCGGTCGAATTAAGCAAACAGGGTATCGATATCATACATCCATTACCGGGAGTAGGAAAAAACCTGCAGGATCATGTCTGGACAGGTGTTAGCAGCCTTTCTACCATACCTACTGCCAATTCATTGCTCAGGCCCTGGAACCTGTTCAAAGCTTTTTTACAACATCTCCTTTTTAAAAGTGGCCCATTGGGTAACAGCCCCATTGAGGCCAATGCATTCCTGAAATCGGATCCCTCGCTTACCAGGCCGGATATACAGTTTCATTTCGTACCGCTGGGTATCGCAGATGATTATTCAACGGATATCTATAACCTAAATAGCTTACCAAAACAGGATGGGTTTGGCATCATGGCCATATTGATCCATCCGGAGAGCAGGGGATACATCGGTTTAAAAAGTTCCAAGCCAAAAGATGCTCCGGTGATACAGCCGAACATACTCTCTGTACCAAAGGACAAAGATATCTTGCTGGCGGCCCTCAAAAAATCGATAGAAGTGATCAATGCCCGGGCCCTGAATGGTTATTCTGTTGGCGGAATGCATTTACCCAAAGCTCCTTTAACGGACGAGGCATTGCTTGTTCATATCAATAAAAGCCTGGAAACCCTTTATCATCCGGTAGGCACCTGCAAAATGGGTAATGATGCGATGGCCGTTGTGGATGAAACGCTAAGGGTCCGGGGCGTCAAATGTTTACGTGTAATCGATGCCTCTATTATGCCAACTATTGTATCAGGCAATACCAATGCCGCAACCATTATGATCGCTGAAAAAGGGGCTGACATGATCAAAAACAGGCAGTAACCGCTTTTATATTAATGGTGTATTAGCCATAGACACATACTTTCTCATATGAATGTGTGTGATTTACACATTGTTTTATTACTTTAGCAGCCACTAAAAAGCTTTGTCTTGCCCAGGGAAAAAACGACGATTGTACAACCTGTAAACGGGGGGATAAAACCTGTTGCATCTGCCAGCAAAAAAAAATCGGTTAGTAAAACTATTTCTGTTTTACAGAATGGTCATGTTGTGGGGGGAGTTGATAGTGTAGATAAGGTATATAAACCAGGTGAACTGAGCGCATTATCTGCGAAAAATATAAAAGTACCCGCTCCTGAAAAAAAAGTAGCAAAGAAAATGATGGTTGCTACTGCAAAAGAAAAAAAAACCGCT
>JBKJPR010000082.1:0-4169 GCA_046594275.1 Sediminibacterium sp. | reverse complement strand
TAAAAAAAATTAAATGATCAAAAACCAATGAGTAAACAGTAACCAAAAACTCCGAAGCATTTACGTAAAAAACCTTCTGGAAAATGGAAGAACTGTCATTGGACTACCGAAGATATGGATTTTATGGATTTTTGGTGTTTTTTTTAACCGCCCCGCCCTGCGGGCACCCCTTCTAGGCAGGAGGGGAATTTTTGGGTGTGTAAGCCGGTAAAGCTGCTATGGAAACAGAACTGGGAAGTGAGTGACACAACCGGTGATGCCCAAGGCTTGGGAAGCCAGGTACAAAAAAGCCTGTCCGGAATGCTCGGGACAGGCTTAATATGGCTAAAAGTAGACGCTTATTCCGCTACCACTTCAAACTCAATTTCAATGGTGCTTCCGTTGCCAAAATCAATAGAAGCTTTGTGTGTACCCAGTTCTTTTACTTCATCAAGTATAGAAATACGCTTGCGGTCTATCTCGTAACCTTTCTGGTCGCGGATGGCGCGGGTAATCTGTAAAGAAGTAACGCTTCCGAAAATCTTTCCGCTGGTTCCGGTTTTAGCGCCAATGGTAACAGGAGATGATTTCAGTACTTCAATTACTTTATTCAGTTCGGCCAGCATACCGGCTTCTTTCTTGGTTTTTACCTTAAGGCGTTCTTCCTGTTGCTTTAAATTAGAAGCGCTTGCTTCTACTGCAAATTTCCCAGGGATCAGGTAATTACGTGCATAACCATTCTTTACGGTTACCAGCTCATTGCGGCCACCCAGGTTATCTACGTCTTGAATTAAAATGACTTGCATAATTTTTTGTTTAGTCCCAAGAGCCCAGTAGCAATTTCATGTTACTGTCTCCCGTTTGAAACGGGATTAGGGAAGGTTACTAATAATTTTCTATTTCAATAAATCAGTTACATACGGTAACAACGCCATTTGGCGGGCCTTCTTAACTGCGTCCTGTACTTTACGCTGGTATTTGAGGGAGTTGCCACTCAAACGGCGGGGTAATAATTTGCCCTGCTCATTGATGAATTTTTTCAGGAACTCAACATCTTTATAGTCAACGTATTTAATGCCATATTTTTTGAAGCGGCAGAATTTTTTCTTCGGCTTCTCCTGCTTGATGGCGGTCAGGTATTTGATTTCATTCTTTGCCATGGTTATGCCTCGATTTTATCCTGCATTGCAAATCCGCCATTTCTTTTTACGTGGTTGTACTCGACGGCGTATTTATCGAGACGGGTAATCATATGGCGCATGATCTGCTCATCGCGCAATATCTGGATCTTCAATTTTTCATTAAGGTCTGAAGGTCCCTGGAATTCGAACAACCAATAAATGCCGGTTGTTTTTTTCTGGATCGGGTAGGCAAGTGATTTTAATCCCCATGGGTTGCTGTGCACTGTGGCACCACCCAGTTCTGCAATCAGATCAGCGTACTTTTTCTGTGAAGCTTTAAAATCTTCTTCAGATAGTACCGGAGTAAAAATCACCATCAATTCGTAACTGTTCATTAACTGAATTTTTAGGTTTTAGATTGGTTTATCCCAATGGACATCCCGCCTCAGGCGGGAGAATCTGCCAAAACAGATTTGGGGCTGCAAAGGTAGGGGATGGTAATTAATAATTAGGAATTAGTAATTAGTAATTTGGGAATCAGGAGAGTTTTTTAGCCTTTTTGGCATATTTACCAATTCTCGGGCTTATCTGTTGTTAGAGAGGGCCTTTAATTTATCTTTTTTACTAATATGATGTAAGTCGGAAAATGATCACAGTAGCCTCCCCGATAGGTATTACCGTCCCAGGTGCGCATTGGGTAGCCTTTGAACCTGCCAGAATTTTCCATCATGAAATGACGGCTGAATATTTTTTGTTGATAATAATAGAATCCCGGCTGCTGATCGTTCAGCCAAGACTGGGAAAGTATGATCTGGTCAAACAGCCCCCAGCTATCCCTGTTGGCCAGGCTGCCAATACCCTTATCATATAATTCGGCCCAGGGATTGAATAATTCGCCGGGCTGTAAAGCGGACCTGTTTCCTTTAGCCTTTAATACATCGGTTATGCTCTGATTATCCGGGTTATCATTCAAATCACCCATCACAATAATCTTGGCCCCGGATTCTTTTTCCAAAACGGAATTGATATGTTTCCGGCAAACAGCAGCGGCTGCCTCTCTGGCAATTTCGCTTCTTTCTTCACCACCCCTGCGGCTGGGCCAGTGATTTACATATACATGTACCCGTTCACCGCCTAATTGCCCTTGTACATAAAGAATATCCCGGGTGTAATATGCCGCTTTGCTGTTGCGCGGCAATGGAACAAATAATTTTTCTGCTTTTTCGGGAAAAAAATACCGGGGGTTATACAACAAAGCTACGTCTACTCCCCGCTCATCTTTTGAATTGTAGTGAACCATTTTATACTGGCGGTGCTGTAATAATGCATGCTGCACCAGATCGTTCAATACCGTATCATTTTCAACTTCAGCAACACCCAGTAGCGCCGGTCCTGTAGGTGAAATGTCTGAGCCAATCATACTGATAACGGTTGCGAGTTTGGTTAGTTTATCGGAATAGATAGCAGATCCATATCGTTTAGCTCCAGAAGGTGTAAACTCATCATCATTCACCATCGGGTTATTAATGGTGTCATATAAATTTTCGAGATTATAAAAAGCCACGATACATACCCTGTAATTTTTTGTTTGCGCACACAGATTCAATACTATTACTATCCACAGGCAAAATATAAATAGTTGATTCATAAAAAAAATTAAAGCATAATATGAAACGCTATTAAAAATGCTTATCTGAAAAGCTTTCTTTGTGAGCCTTTGTGCCGTTGTGCCTTCGTGGTTCAAATTAGTAGAACCACAAACCTGCCAATCGCACAAAAATTTAAGCCTAAACTTACCGTGATATTTTTTCCTGGAATAGCGTATTTACCGTAAAAATTCACATACCCATTGTAAAGCTGTTGCAATGGATTATTTTTATATCCTGTTTGTCTGCTTCCAGTGGCCCCCCTGAATATTTCATGATCAAAATCTATTGATATGCTGAAGCTATTATGGCTATTGGTTTTGCTATGGGTATACCTGGGCGGGATCGCACAACACACCCATCCAAAAAAAATTGTAAAAAATAAATTACCTGACAGCCTGCAGGCGCATCAGCGGGAAGAAGCTATGGTAAATGATCTCCCCGTCATTGCTTTGAATGAGAATGAACGGAGCGATAATACAATTTTTTTTCTGCCATCCTTGCTCACAGCTAACAGAGATATTTTTATGACCACGGCTTCCTTTCATTTCAATACGGTGCGTTTCAGAATGCGTGGATATGATGCCGCCTGGTCCAGTACCCAGGTAAACGGGATACCGATGAATAACCCTGATGATGGCAATACCCAATGGGGATTATGGAGCGGATTGAATGAGGTGAGCCGGAATACGCAGGTCACATTAGCCTTACGGGCTACCGAACTTGGTTTTGGAAACCTGGGTAGTATGGTCAGCATGGATATGCGTGCTTCCAGACAACGGTTGCAGACACAATTTAATTATGCGTTTTCAAATCGAAGTTATACCCATCGGTGGATGTTCACCCATACCAGGGGCATGAATAAAAAGGGCTGGGCATTTTCTTTCAGTGGCAGTTGGCGGTATGCCAACGAGGGGTATGTGCCGGGAACCAGTTACCGGGCCGGCAGTTATTTTGTAGCGGTTGATAAACGCCTGGCGGAAAACCATTTGCTGTCGCTGACTTTCTTCGGCGCTTCTGTGATCAATGGTAAACAGTCGCCTGTATTGGAAGAGTCCGCATCACTTCTACATACGAACTATTATAATGCTTACTGGGGCTACCAGGCCGGAAAAAAAAGAAATGCCAATATGGGCAGGACGCATCAGCCGGTACTCATACTTACGCATGACCACCGTATCAACAATCAGACTTCATTAGTAACCTCGGCATCATGTATCGCTGGTGAAAAAAGCAGTACTGCACTGGATTGGTACAAAGCGCCCGATCCCAGACCGGATTATTACCGTTACCTGCCCAGCTATCAGCAGGATTCTGTTTTGCGTTTGAACCTTGCGGATGCGATCAGGCAGGAGGTATCGTTACAACAGGTTAACTGGGATAAGCTGTATGATGTGAACAGAAACAGCCAGGAAACTGTTTA
>JBKJPR010000279.1:0-3127 GCA_046594275.1 Sediminibacterium sp. | reverse complement strand
TATACACCAACAGATCCTTATACGACCCTCTCTCCAACACTGCGGCCTGTTGTATTCCCTGGGCCAATTGGGTGGGAACATCTTTCATGGAATGTACAGCAAGATCGATCCTGTTATTCAATAATGCTGTATCGAGGGTTTTGGTGAAAATCCCTTGCACTCCCATTTCATAAAGAGGTGTGACCAGGTCAATATCGCCTTCGCTTTTTATATACACCAGTTCCCCGATGATGCCTTGTTGCTCTAATTGTTGCTGTACCAACCTGGCTTGCCAAATTGCCAACTGGCTCTCACGGGTGCCGATCCGTACTGCGTTTTTCATAGCTTAATGGATGGTCATGAAATCATTGATGGCCTCAATATAATAACATCCTGGCTGATGTTGGCTGCGCATTTTAACGGCAACGGTATTTACCACTTTCTGAATAGCGGCCTGGTTAATGAGGGTAGAGCGGGAAGTAGCTGAAAACAGGCTGCAGAATTGCATATCATTCAGTTTCTGTTTAACGGCTTTTAACACCGGTACATGGCGGCGAAGGATATACCATTCCTGGAATTCCAGGATATGTTTTTGAATAATAATTAATGCTTTGGGTACTTCTGCCTGGCGTTTCTGCAATGTTTTGTCGTTGATCAGCGACAGGTCATCTACATTGGCCAGTGTAATATGTTCAAGGGAACCGGCAGAAGGTTCGATATTATTGGGAATAGACAGATCCACCAATACTTTTGGGTTGCTGTGTAAAAGACTTTGCCTGGTAATCACTGCTTTTTCAGCGTTGGTGGCAACGATCACGATATCCGCTGCCGCTACCTCTTTTTCCAGGTCTGTATAGGGAGCAGTTTGCAAACCCAATTCAACAGCCAGCGCAATGGCTTTATCGTCTGTTCTATTAATAAGTGTAATATTTTTTGTATTCAGATAGTCGAGCAGGTTCTTACAGGTATTACGGCCTATTTTGCCGGTTCCGAGTAAAACGATCTTTTTATTTGCGGTGTCTGCTATCTGTTCTTTCAGAAACTGGATGGCCGCAAAAGAAACCGAAATGGTTCCGCCACTGAGCGCTGTTTCGTTCTTGATGGCTTTGGATGATTGTAAAACCGTATTGAATAACCGCTCTGTAAAAGCGCCTACAAATCCTTTCTCTTTTGCAAACTTAACCGCCTGTTTCATTTGTCCTACTATCTCATAATCACCTAATATCTGTGAGTCTAATCCCGCCCCAACTGAAAATATATGCTCAATAGCCTCGTTGCCCTGTTTAATATAACACAACTGAAGAAAAGTGCCTGCATCACCTGTGGTTTCTCCGCAAAGCAGGTTCACCAGCAGGTTCACATCTTTAGTAAGGCCGTATATTTCAGTTCTGTTACAGGTACTCAGCACAAACAATTCGGATATGCCTGCCCTGCCTGCTTTTTGCAGCAGGGAAGCATATTGGTCAGCGCTCACAGCAAAATCGCCCCGGATACCGGCATCGCTTTTACGGTAATTGATACCTGCTACAAAAAATTGATTATTATCCATTCCGGCCCTTCTTAATATGAATTTCGGTTAACAGCAGCAAAGGTATCTTAGATGGATTCTTATAAAACATGACTTTCGTCATTCGATTGTCATTTCTGTGTCAGTTTTTTTGTTGAAGTGTCGACATACACAGTGTATGGAGGTGTTATGAAATTTTTTCTTTCCAATCTTCTATGGGAACGATGAACAACCTGATGATGCCATTGTTAGTTTACATTTGCAAACATAATTCAGTTATGATACAAAAGCCACAAAAAGCCATTTTGTTAATGAACCTCGGTTCGCCTGATTCAACGGCAGTAAAAGATGTAAGAAAATACCTGAACGAATTTTTAATGGATGAACGTGTAATCGATATCCCTTTTATTGCACGTGCGCTACTCGTAAGGGGAATCATCGTTCCGTTCCGGGCGCCAAAATCGGCTGAGGCATATAAGACCATCTGGACCAAAGAAGGCTCACCGCTGGTGGTACTTACACGGCAGTTGCAAAAAGCATTACAGCAACAGGTAGCTGAACCCGTTGCCGTGGCCATGCGTTATGGCAGTTCTTCTCCCCTGCAGGCATTTGATCAGTTACTGCAGGAGCATCCTGGTCTGGAAGAAGTTATCCTGTTGCCGCTTTACCCGCATTATGCCATGAGTAGCTATGAAACCGCGGTGGAATATGCAAAAGAACAGTATGCAAAAAAAAGCTATCCATTCACACTCTCTGTAGTCAAACCATTCTATAACGACAAGGGTTATATAGAAGCGCTTGCCGCCAATATGAAACCCTGGCTGGAAAAAGAATATGACCATATTTTATTCAGCTACCACGGCATTCCCGAACGGCATATCCGTAAAAGCGATAGTACCGGTTGTCATTGCCTGAAAGTAGATGACTGCTGCAACACCGCCTCCCCTGCGCATGCACACTGTTACCGGCACCAGGTATTTACCACCACAAAACTCGTAACTGCCCAATTGGGCATACCCACAGATAAGTATAGCATTTCATTCCAGTCGCGGCTGGGAAAGGGCTGGCTGCAGCCGTTTACCGATATCCGCCTGGAAGAAATGCCCAAAGAAGGGATAAAAAAATTGCTGGTGGTCTGTCCCGCATTCGTGAGCGATTGCCTCGAAACACTGGAAGAGATTGAAGAAAGAGGGAAAGAAAGTTTTATGAAGGCCGGTGGCCAATCCTACCATATGATACCCTGTTTAAATACACATCCGCTTTGGGTAAATACCATTGCCCGCTGGGTAGAGGAATATAGATCAGGTAAAGGGGATATGATAAGTAAGCTATGAGCTGTTAGCTGCGGGCTTCGAGCGATTTGTGGTTAGGCCAGGGTTATCGTTTTAGCAATAGATCTTATGCCAATCAGCGATTTAACGGTTGATTATTTTTTGTCAGGATTCACACTGATAAAATCTATATACTGATCCCCGCCTGAACGGACGGGCAGGTGAGGCGAAATTAGTCGTACGAAATAGTAGCATTCTCAAATGCTGTTTCAATAAGAGAAGGACAGAAGAAAAAGAGGCAAAAGAGATTCTTTTTTTTCTTATTTTCTCTTATCCTTCTCCTATTGAAACCTTACACTCGCTCAGATAA
>JBKJPR010000030.1:0-10588 GCA_046594275.1 Sediminibacterium sp. | reverse complement strand
AGTTTTATCAGTGTTGATAAAGGCTCGGGTAAAATGGATATTGCTTTTCAGTTACGGACCCCAGGCATAAATTTTGATTTAAGCCATGCAGGTAAAGGAAAATCTCATGGATGGTTTTTCTTTAGCTGTTACAATACTGAGCAGGCAAATACTTTGTTGGAAGTGAATGCTTCACAAAAAGACAAGGATTTTATTATGGCTGTTAACTGGAAAAAAGCAGAAGAATATATAAGGGCCGGTAAAGGGAAAAAAGAAAGTGTTCGCTATGCTCATAATGTATACGATGAGAAAACACATACTGCCACATCAGAAATAAGAACAGAGGTAACCGTGTTGGATATAAATGACTTCAAAGATATCTGTTACTTCATTCCCTGCCCTAAATCACCACACGGCTGCGATGTTGACCCTACGGGTGAATATATTGTAGGAAGTGGAAAACTGGCTGCCCTAATCCCCGTATTTAGTTTTGATAAAATACAAAAAGCTATTGCTGCAAAGGACTACATAGCTGATTATGAAGGGATCCCGGTTATTAAATATGAATCTGCCCTGTATGGCGAAGTGAAAAAACCCGGGCTTGGCCCTTTGCATACAGAATTTGACGGAAGGGGAAATGCCATTACCACTATGTTTGTGTCATCTGAAATTGTTCGATGGAATATTAAAGATTTGAAAATTATTGACCGTCAACCCACTTTTTACTCGCCCGGTCATTTGTGCATTCCTGGTGGTGATTCGAAAAAACCTAATGGCAAATATGTAATTGTCTATAACAAAATTACCAAAGACCGCTATTTACCAACCGGACCAGAACTGGCACAATCGGCACAGCTATTTGATATCAGTGGCGATAAAATGAAATTGATTTTAGATTTCCCCACCATTGGTGAACCTCACTATGCACAGGCGGTTACTGCTGATGTTATCAGGAAAAATTCCCGCAAATTTTATAAAATAGAAGATAATATTAATCCTTTCGTTTCTAAAGGTGAAGCTACTACCAAGGTGGTAAGAAAGGGAAACAAAGTTGACATTTACATGACTGCTATACGATCGCATTTAACACCAGATAATATTGAAGGAGTAAAAGTGGGAGACGAAGTATTTTTTCATGTTACAAATCTCGAACAGGATTGGGATGTACCACATGGTTTTGCCATCAAAGGCGCTTTAACGGCAGAATTATTAATTATGCCGGGAGAAACACAAACACTTAAATGGATACCACAAAAAGCCGGTATGTATCCATTCTATTGTACCGATTTTTGTAGCGCCTTACACCAGGAAATGCAAGGCTATTTGAGGGTTTCACCCGCAGGAAGTAATGTTCCGTTGTTGTATAGTACAGGCAAAAACATGCCTGCAGCAGGCAGTCCTCCTGCTAAATAAACTGTTTACAGTAGGCCGGTGTTCATTGATTGACGGACGCCGGCCAACTTTATTTTAAAACTAATTACCTTAAAATAAATATCACATGAAAAATAATATACTCATTGCTATGCTGTTAACAATAGCCAGCATAGTAGCCTGTAACAATGCTCCAACAGAAAATAACAACACGGCCAATACCCCAGCTTCTGCTGCCACCGGGAGTGGGCAGGAAAGTGTACAGGACGATGTTTCAGCCAAAGATGTGGTTAAAGTGGCACTTGATTCAAAAGATCATACCACATTGGTAGCGGCGTTAAAGCAGGCAGAATTAGTCACCTCCCTGTCGAATGCCGGCCCTTTTACAGTATTTGCTCCTACCAATGGTGCTTTCAGCAAATTGCCCAAAGAAACATTGGATGCATTGATGAAAGATGATAAAAAAGAAGATCTTCAAAACATACTTCAGTACCATGTAGCCCTTTCTGCCATGAAGTCTGAAAGCTTTATTGATGGGCAGGTATTAGGCATGGTTAATGGAGATAATCTAACAATTAGTGTAAAAAATGGTAAAATAATGTTGAATAACAGCGCTACCATTATTGCCTCGGTTCCTGCAGCTAATGGAATAGTACATGTAATAGATGGGGTATTGTTGCCGCCAGTAAAAAAATAAAAGCTCAATTAAGATGGAGATCATCTGCCGTTAAATCATTTCGACCTGCTTAATATCCAATTTTATAAAAAATGAATAACAAATTAAGCAATATCAGCAGGTTACTACTTCTTATGGCAGCGGTTGCATTAGTGATGGTATTATTCACACCTATCTGGAGAATAGAACTGAGCGCACCGCAATATCCTGAAGGCCTTAGCCTTACCATACACGCCAATGGCCTGAAAGGAAATGTAGATATTATCAATGGACTTAACCACTACATTGGAATGAAAACCCTTCATAACGAAGATTTCATTGAATTCAAAGTACTCCCGTATATTATCCTCTTTTTTGTATTGGCCTTTGCATCAGTTGCCATTATAAATAAAAGACCCTGGCTGAATATATTGCTTGGCGTTTTTATCATTTTCGGTATTGGCGCTATGATAGATTTCTGGCGATGGGAATACAACTATGGGCATAACCTCGATCCCAACGCTGCCATTATAGTACCCGGCATGGCCTATCAACCGCCGCTTATCGGCTTTAAACAACTACTCAATTTTGGCGCCTATTCCATACCCGATACAGGTGGCTGGATATTTATAGGAAGTGGTATCTTATTGCTTTTCTGTGCCATAATGGAGTGGAGAAGACACCGGAAAAATAAAACACCATTGGCGAGAACAAACGCAGCAGTAGCTTTTGCGACCGCATTATTATTCTGCAGTTGCCAGAACGGCCCGCAAGCCATTACTGCCGGAAAAGATAATTGCAGTTTCTGTAAAATGGTTATTACCGATACAAAATTTGGCGCTGAACTGGTTACCAAAAAAGGCAAGGTGTACAAGTTTGATGATATACACTGCATCCTGTCTTTTTTAAATGCTAAAACATTAGAAGATAATAAGATAAAAGATATTTACCTGGTTGATTTTGCAGGTAGTCATTCCTTACTAAAAGCAAGTGAAAGTTTTTTATTGCAGGGCAGTGGAATACGGGGCCCTATGGATGGAAACGTAATTGCCTTTAAAGATAACGATAGCCTGAAAAAAATATCGGTACAACTAAAAGGGATTCCAGTTAGCTGGAAGCAATTAAATAAATGAAAATTGCATTTATAATATTGTGTTTTTGTTGCCAGCATGTAAATGGGCGTACCATTAAGGTTGGTAGATTACAGCAATACCAAACCATCAGCGCTGCCATTGCTAAAGCAGTAGACAGGGATACGGTTATTGTGGAATACGGGATTTATAAGGAAAAAAACCTTATTATCAATAAATCTCTTGTTCTAAAAGGTATCAATCATCCTTTGTTAGATGGTGAACATATCTATGAGATCATTTCCATCAAAGCAGATAACGTTACCGTTGATGGCTTTTTACTGCAACATACAGGCGTTTCAAGTATGATTGATTATGCGGCCATTAAAATATATAACCGGTATAATACCACTATTGTCAATAACATTATTAAAGATGCCTTTTTTGGTATCTATTCCCAAAACTGTATTAACGGGCTAATACAAAACAACACACTCGCTGCTGAAAGAGGAGAAGAGCAGCAAAGTGGAAATGGCATTCACTGCTGGAAGAGTGACAGTATGCGCATCATTGGTAATAAAGTTACCGGTCACAGGGATGGCATTTATTTTGAGTTTGTAACCAATTCTGTAATATGGCGGAACACATCTGAGAAGAATCTTAGATATGGGCTCCATTTTATGTTTTCTAATAACGATGCCTATATTACAAATATTTTTAAAAATAATGGCGCAGGTGTTGCCGTAATGTTTTCGCATCATGTAAAAATGTTCCATAATTATTTTGAGGAGAACTGGGGCGACGGCTCCTATGGGCTTCTTTTGAAGGAGATAGCTGATAGTTATATTGAAAAAAACAAGTTCATAAAAAATACAATTGGCATTTTCCTTGAAGGCGCCAGCAGGATACAAATGAATGGAAATATTTTTACCCAAAATGGATGGGGTATGAAAATCCAGGCTAATTGTGCGGACATAATTGTTACCGGAAACAATTTTATCAGGAACACGTTCGATGTAAGTACCAATGGCACACTTGTATTAAACACTTTCAATGGAAATTATTGGGATAAATATGAGGGCTATGACCTTAATAAGGACCAGAAAGGGGATATTCCCTACCGCCCTGTGAGTATGTATTCTGTGATCGTGGAAAAGAATCCACCGGCCATGATTCTTTTCAGAAGCTTTATTACCACACTGCTGGACAAAACAGAAAAAGTATTGCCCTCGCTTACCCCTGAGAACTTAAAAGACGAATACCCATTGATGAAACCATTACGTTTATGATTATTGCAACCAACATATCAAAAAAATTCGGCACTCTGCACGCGTTGAATAATTTTTCTGTTACATGCAATAAGGGAGAATCTATTGCTTTAATAGGCCCTAATGCAAGCGGTAAAACCACCTTTATTAAAACGGTACTGGGTATGGTGGTCTGTGACAGTGGGTTCATAACGTTCAATGGAAGTAACATAAAAAATGATTGGCAATATCGTTCCCGCATCGGGTATATGCCCCAAATGGGCCGGTATCCGGAAAATATGACCATCGGGCAGGTTCTGGATATGATGAAAGACATCAGGAAAAAACAGGTAAAACAAACACTTGATGAAGAGCTTATCCATCTTTTTGAATTAAAGCCACTCCTGCAAAAGCGTATGCGTACATTATCTGGTGGCACCCGGCAAAAAGTTAGCGCCGCACTTGCTTTTTTATTTGCTCCCGACGTATTGATACTGGATGAGCCTACAGCAGGTTTAGATCCTGTGTCATCAGAAATATTGAAGGAAAAGATCATAACAGAAAAAAAGAACGGGAAACTGGTATTGATTACTTCTCATGTTCTTAGTGAACTCGATGACCTTGTTACACAGGTGATTTATATGCAGGATGGAAGGCTCTGCTTTCATAAAACCATCGAACAACTCAGGGAAGATACCGGCCAGGACAAACTGGCCAAGGCGATTGCGCGTGTTATGCAAAAACAATAAGAAATGAAAAAAGTAATTAAATATGTGATCATTGATATACTCAGGAATAAGATCATTGTTTCCTATACACTGTTCCTGATGGCTCTTTCATTCGGTATCTTCAGCCTGGAAGATAATCCTGCAAAGGGCCTTCTCGGCCTTCTGAATATTATACTCATCATTGTACCGCTCGTCAGTATTATATTTTCAACAATCTATGTCTACAACAGTGCTGAGTTCATAGAATTGCTGGTGAGTCAGCCATTACAACGGAAAACAATCTGGATAAGTCTCTTCACAGGGCTTTCCTGTTCAATGGCACTTGCTTTTTTGTTTGGCGCAGGAATTCCCATACTTATCTATCAGGGTGATATCACGGGCCTTATGATGATTGTGACCGGGGTCTTGCTTTCTGTCATTTTCGTGTCCATTGCATTATTGGCCGCGGTTAAAACAAGAGACAAGGCAAAAGGAATTGGTATTGCTATCCTGCTCTGGCTTTATTTTTCGGTGCTGTTTGATGGATTTGTACTTTTTCTACTGTTCCAGTTTTCAGATTACCCGCTTGAAAAAATGATGATTGGCGTAGGTATGCTTAATCCCATAGATCTTACAAGGATCATAATATTACTGAAAATGGATGTTTCTGCGTTGATGGGCTATACAGGAGCAGTTTTTAAAGATTTTTTTGGTACCCAAACCGGAATGAATTTATCTTTTTTGGTATTATTGGGATGGGCCATTTTACCCTTGTGGCTTTCTATCCGAAAATTCAAACACAAAGACTTGTAAGATGAAAAGACATGAAGCATTGGCTCCGCTTTCGCGGGAACATCACCAGGCATTGATACTGGCCCAACTATTAAAAAAAAACGCACCGGTTTATAAAGGACTGCCTGAATTGGCAAACGAAAAAGCCAGCTATGCCACTGCCTTTTTCAACACAGATTTAAAGCTTCATTTTGTAAAGGAGGAAGCTGTATTTGGGCTCGTAATGTTGGTTAGCCCGGAAATTGAAACGGTTATAAAAGAACTCATTGATGAACACCGCGTTCTAACAGCTTTGTTTCATTCCCTCGGCGAGCAGGCGGCTCCTCCTGTTAATACCATGAACAGGCTGGGTGAATTACTGGATAGCCATATAAGGAAAGAAGAAAGAGTACTGTTCCCGTTACTTCAAAAATACTGCACGAACGATGAACTCAGGAAAATAGGTGAGCTATTATAAGAAAAAATCTGACAGATGAAAAAAGATATTACCACCCGCAAAGATATTGAACTGTTAGTCGCAAACTTTTACGGAAAGATTAAAAAAGACATACTTATCGGACCTGTGTTCACTGATATTGCCAGGGTGAACTGGGAAAAACATCTTCCTCTTATGTGTGATTTTTGGGAGAATGCCTTGTTCTATAGCGGTAATTATCAGGGAAACCCGATGGACCTTCATAAACACCTCCATAAAGTGATGCCCCTGCAACAGAAACATTTTCAGCAATGGAATCATCTTTTTGTATCTACGGTTGATGAGCTTTTCAGTGGCGAAAAGGCGTTACTTGCCAAACAGCGGGCGCTTAAAATATCTTCCATTTTACAGGCAGAGATACTGGATCCAAAGAGTAGCCATACAATTCTTCTCGAGTAATTTCCCAAACACAGCGAACCTTGTCCATTACATGTATCGCCCAAAAAGGTAACCCTGCCAAGATAAGTGGCGAATTCCAGTGCATGCTATTTCTACTTCAGTTGTTCTAAAGAATGATGGCGGTTAATATTGGGCCTGATCATTATCAGGCGAAACGGGGCTTATTACAGGGTTATGCACAGAAAAACGGCGAATTGATCAGAAATGCCGTTTTTTCCAAAAAATAATTCCGGAATGGCAAATACAACTGACCAAAATCATTTAAATTTTCGATCCAACTCAGGTAACTACGAACGGCAGCACCTTAAGTTTGTAGAAAAAAGACATGCAGCTACACATTTTTCCAACCCGGCTAATCAGTGAAGTGCAAAAAGAATTTGCTGCCATCTTTCCATTTTTGAAACTTGAATTCTTCTCCGGCAAAGCTAACAGGCAAACCCGCAGTACAATATTCCAGATTATATCTAATAGCAAACGGATCAGTGATTGCCAGTCTGCAACTGCGGATGGAATCCTCGAATTTGAGGAAGAAATGAAAGTTGCGGAACTTGAGAATCAGCTTAAAAACCGGTTTCACCTGAATGCCCAGGTATTCCGCCGCTCAGGCAATACATGGCTGCAAACCACAATGACAGATAACTGGACACTGCAAAAACAGAATGAACATGGAAAGGAAATATCACAACCCGCACGTACGCAATGGATAAACGAAAATTTCAAAGATGAAGTAGATTATGATTAACATTTTACCGGCCTGTTTGTCGGCAGGGAAGTTTGAGGCTTTTCGGTTAATTTGATTAGCAAACCTGATATGATTAATAAAGGAGATTAGCCAGTTTTTCTGCATTGATGATCTTTATCTTACCTTCTTTGATCTCAATTAATTTTTCGGCTTTAAAGTCACTGAGTGTGCGGATAAGTGATTCTGTGGCAGTACCTACATAATGCGCTATATCATCTCTGGAAATTTCAATCGGATTACTACCTCCTTCCGTATTGTATTTAGAATGGATATGGACCAGTGATCTTGCCACCCGTATTCTGAGTGAACTGTAAGCAAGGTTCAGCAGGCGTTCTTCTTTTTCCTTTACATTCTGGGTAATGATCCGTATGAAACGGTTAGCCACATTAATATCGCCATACACCATACTCAAAAAATCTTCCCGTGGTATCAGCAGTATTTCGGTGTCTTCCAGCACAACAGCATTATTATCATAAGAGTTATTCTCAATCAATGCGGAATATCCTATAAAATCTCCTGCGCTGAATATGTCCGTAATGTATTCCTTCCCGTCCTCATGGGTTTTGCTGCCTTTTACTTTCCCTTTAATCAGGTAGTACAAGAATTTGGGCCGTTTCCCTTCCTGGTATAAGTTTTGCTTTTTGCTGTAGGATTCAATTTCATATTGTTCGGCAAGCCGGCTGATCAGACCTGCCCCTTTTACATCTTTGAGAAATTCACTGATACCCTGCTGTGATAATGAATAATTTCTTCCCAGCACTTCCGATTTTTTTAACCGGATCTCGATTGCATTCAATAGTTCGATTTCTTCAAAAGGCTTGGTAATATAATCATCTGCACCCATCTCCATCCCTTTCCTGAAATCGGATCTTTCAATTTTTGCCGTAAGAAAAATAAAGGGGATGTTCTGTGTATCCTCATTTTTACGCAACAGGTGCAGCACACCATACCCATCCAGTTCAGGCATCATGATGTCACACACAACCAAGTCCGGTTTTTCCCGGATGGCCATCTCTACCCCTTTTTTGCCGTTTTCAGCAGTAAGCGCCCTGTACCCTGCCAGGTCAAGTATCTCCGCGGTATTTTCGCGGATATCAATATTGTCTTCGATAACTAAAATTGTTTTCATATCATGATTGATTGGAAAGAATTGAAATGGTAACCACGGTTCCCTCATTCAGCCGGCTGCTTAACGCCACAGATCCACCCAACAGGTCGGTATATCGTTTAACAATATGCAGGCCAAGCCCGGTTCCCTGTATATTGGTTGCATTTGCCGCCCGGAAGAAACTGGAAAATAAATGTTCCTGGTCTTGCTCTCCTATCCCAATACCTTTGTCCTCTATCTTAATAACGACTTTACCATTATTGATGGTTGAATAAATCGCTATCCTGTCACCCTCATTTGAAAATTTTATAGCATTACTTAACAGGTTAATAACAATATTTCTTACCAGTTTTTTATCAGAAAATATGATCGCATCTCCATCATAATATTGATCAATGAACTGCCCTTTCTTCAGCAGTGGCTTCATTTCATCAACAATATCCAGTATGCATTCCCGCAGGTTAAATTCATTGGCATAGCTTTGCACTTTCCCTTCATCCAGCTTACCCAGTGAGAGAAAGTCTTCCAGTATCTCATTAAGATGCTTTACCGAACCCTTGATCTTATCAATATGCCTGTTCCGTTTATCCTGTTCGTCGGCTAATGTGTATTTCGACAGTAAGGAAGCAGACGATAAAACAGTACTCAGCGGGGTCCTGAATTCGTGCGAAGCCATAGAAACAAAACGGCTTTTTATTTCATTCAGTTGCTTTTCCTTGTCGAGCGCAGCACTCAGTTCTTCCTGCGATTGTTCCAACTTCTGGAGGGCCTCTTTTAGTATCATCGTACGTTCTTCCACTTTTACTTCCAGTTCTGCATTCATTTTCCTTATCTCGCTGCTTATCCTTTCCAGTTGAACCTGTTGCTGCCGCATATTGCTCTCAATCTCCTTCCTTTTCGTAATGTCGACAACGAAAGCGATCACAAAAAGTTCTTCACCTTTGCGGTAATGACTGAGGCTCACTTCCACTGCCAGATTGGTTCCATCTTTTTTTCTTCCATACAGGTCGCGGTTATGACCCATCACACGATTGGAGGGATGCTCATGAAAACCGGCTCTCAGTTGATGATGATGGGGTTTGAACTGCTCAGGTATGAGTATTTCTATGGGTTTACCAATGATCTCTCCGCTGGTGTACCGGAACATTTTTTCAGCAGCAGGGTTTACTAATACAATATTTCCCACACCATTGGTAAGAATAATTCCTTCTGTCACATTTTCAAATAGGGAGATCAGGTGTTCCTGATCCGGTTTTGCCGGCATTTTTTGCGGTTATTGTATGGATAATTGTATAGCTGATCAAATATAGCCATTTGCATTTAATCCATACTTTCGCCTTTCACGCGCTCAAAACATGATTCCCTGCCCCTGTTATCCATAAGCAGCCCTTTACCGCTCATTTCTTTAGCGCGGGACAGGTTTTGATGCCAAATAGCGAATACAAAGGACATACACCTGCCAGGCTTGTCAGCAAAAAAATACCTGCCAGGATCAGTAACACATAGGCAACTGCTCCTGTGAGCATAGCATTGAAATAAAGCACTGGAATGGCGGCAGCAACCAGCAAGCGGATTACCCGGTCAATTGTACCCATGTTCTTTTTCATATCGTGTTATTTTAGTTGACAATACATCTTTTTGATTCTTATCATAAACTTCCGGATTACCGGCCCCATTAACCATGATACAATTCATTAAGCAGTTGATTTGCTACGGCAGGGTGGTTGACAGGCTTTTATCATTCAGCAGTTCCTGCTCTATTTTCAGCGCTCTCGGGAAAAGTATCTCGTTTTCAAGATAAATATGCTGCATCAGATCATTATCCAATTCTTTCATTCTGCACAAGGTCACCTTATAACTTACACAAGCAGATTCGGGGGGAGTATACTGATTGGTTATATCCCTTAAAGAAAGCAGAAGAGAAATCAAACCCTTTTCATGGAGCATCATAATATCAACCGGTTTCCGAAGCGTTTTCACAAGCAGTTTTCCATAAGAATCCTTATTCTCATATGCATGCACCATCTGGCGTATATAGGGGAA
>JBKJPR010000227.1:0-5551 GCA_046594275.1 Sediminibacterium sp. | reverse complement strand
TAAAAAATAACCGCGGAGGCGCAGAGACGCAGAGGTAGAGATTGTTCACCAATCATCGAAGCCATTTTTTATCAACGCTATAATATCTGATAGTTTTAAAATTTATTTCCTTTCTCCGCGTCTCTGCGCCTCCGCGGTAAAAAAAACCAACCGCGGAGACGCAGAGCAACCCGCAGAGAGAAATAATATCAGTTAGACTTTAAAACCACACTTTAATTGTGAGTAGTCAGTACTGAATCCTAACCACATTGACTATCCGCCTTTCACCGCTCCCATAGTATTAGGGTAACTTTAAAGTCTTTTTGGTATTACCTCTGCGTCTCTGCGCCTCCGCGGTAAAAAAACTCCAACCGCAGGAGGCGAGGACAAGCAGAGCAACCTGCAGAGAGAAAAAATATCAGTTAGACTTTTACACTATACTTTTATTGTGAGTAGTCAGTTCTGAATCCAACCCACATTGACCATTAGGCTAACTTTAAAAATCTATTGGGTATTACATATTTGTTGCAATTCAAAAATGCATATAGTACTTTTGCCTCAATTCCAAAATTTCTCAATTTCCCAATTATAAAATGAGGATCATTCCACTTTCCGAAGGTTCATTCACAATAGATAAGACCAAGATATTCGTTCCATTTGATACGTCTACAGAAGAACTCAACACCAGGCCCATTGGCAGCTTACTGGTAGAGATACAGCCTTTTGTGATCATTACGGAAAAGGATGTGATCTTATTCGATACAGGATTGGGTTATAACGATGCGGACGGGAAACCGCAATTACACAATAATCTCCGCAAAGCAGGTATTGATCCGGCCAGGGTTACCAAAGTACTGATAAGCCATCTTCATAAGGACCATGCAGGCGGTGTAACCATCAAAAATGCGGATAGTGATGAACGGTTTATCAGCTTACCCTATGCAACCTGGTATGTACAGCGAAGAGAATTTGATTATGCTATTGAAGCGGGAACAGCCTCTTATATTATTGATGATTTTAAAATACTGGAAAATTTCAGCCGCGTGGTTTGGTTAACAGAAGACGATGGCTTGATAGACGGTTATATTCATTATCAACTCACTGGCGCCCATAGTAAATTTCACCAGGTATTCTGGATAGAAAATAATGGGCAAAAAGCTTTTTTTGGCGGTGATGTCGCCCCGCAGTTACAACAGATGAAAAGCCGCTTTGTAGCTAAATATGATTTCGATGGAAAGAAGTGCATGGAACTCCGGAAACAATGGTGGGAACAGGGACAAAAAGAAGGCTGGACTTTTTTATTTTACCATGATATTAAATCGCCGGTATGGCCCGGTTAAAAATGAATATGCTACATGCTGTATTTTTTCACTTACTGTTCACGGTAAAAAAATAAGCCAAAGATTCGCTGATTAAGAATGCCTGATCTGCGAATCTGCGGCTTAAAAAATATCTATCAAAAATATTATTGGTTGTCTTTCTTATTGAACTCCTTTCGCATGCCCCGCATCTGTGCTCTACGCTGCAATTCTTTTTTCAGCACATTATTAAAATCACGGTCCACCGTGAGGGCTTTATTTAAGCGGTCCTCGCTGGTCAATATTTTTTTGAACTCGCCCTTATACTTTTTCCTGATGTTCAATGCGCGTTCTTCAAAAAGAAGTACATCCTCTTTTTCTTCTATTCTTGCTTTTCGCAGTTCTTTTACATATTCATTATAAACGGGCCAGAATTTCTGGGCTTCATCGCTGGTAAGCGCCAATCGCCTGGTAACAAAACCAACCTTAAGCGCATGAATATTGGAACCGGCAGGCAGCTCATCCTGCGAAGAACCGGTGAACTGCATACCCAGTAAAAAAATAAAAATATAGAATGATTTTTTCATAATTAATTATTCGTTTCAGCTAAGCCCCTGGCTGCGGGTTCAGCATTCTGTTTCAGGTATTGACCCAACTCTTCATCACTTAATGCCTGGATGGGTTCATTTTCATCTGCAACTTCCTGGGCTGCCGGAGCTGTTATTTCGGGGGCAGTCACAAAATGTTCGTGATTATCCAGGTATTTACCAAGATCCTCTTCGCTTACTTTGTTCAATTCAGCAGGAATATCCAGGTGAGTGTATTTTTCATATTCTGCATATTCATTCTTGTCTGAATACAAAAATGCGCCGGTTACCAATACACCCGCTACTAAGGCCGCAGCCGCATACTGCATCCATCTCCCCGCCATTTTCAAGTTGAAGATACCGCCTTCTTTTTGCTTATTCCGGGCGGTTGTGGCAAAATCAGCCTGTTCAAAATAACCCTGTGGCACCGTATAGAGTGTTTGTTTGCCAAGGGTATTCAGGAAAGGCGCTACTGCTTCCAGTTCGGCCCGTACTTCGCTGGCTGCACCTGGCTGTTGCTGTATTTTAGCCAGGATATTCCCGGCCAGTCCTTCAAAATACCCTTCGGGTGCCTGATAAGCATGGCCTGATGCCCCCTGTAAAACCGCTTCGATCCTTATTTTTTCAATAATGGCGGACGGTAATTCAATAAAATATCCCGCCGGCAGGGCATATGGGTTAACAGGCGCCATTTCTGCCAGTAATGGGCTGATCTCCTTCAATTCCGCTGATATTTCTTGCCTGTTTTCCATTTTTTGTACGAGATATAGACAGTCCGATGACCCGGAAGTTTAATGATTTAACAGGTATTCCTCAATTTTTTTAGCGGCATGGTGGTAACTGGCTTTAAGCGCTCCCTCACTGGTATCCAGAACCCTGCTCATTTCCTGGTAAGGCATCTCATCATAATAACGGAGATTGAATACTACCCGCTGTTTTTCAGGAAGCTGCTGAATAGCCAGTTGCAGTTTCCATTCCAGCCTGTTCGCATCAAAATTGGTATCGGCTTTTATCGTATTGCTAAGGCCCGTCTCCACATCACTAAAGCTTACCGTGCTTCTTCTTTTCTGTTGTTCCAAAAAACTAAGTCCTTCATTGGTGGCAATACGGTATAACCAGGTGTATAACTGGCTGTCTTCCCGGAATTTTTCCAGCCCGTTCCATACTTTGATGAACATATTCTGCAAAACATCATTAGCATCATCATGGTCAACTACCAGGCGCCGTACATGCCAGTATAATTTTTCCTGGTATTTTTTGATAATGGCCGTAAAGGCCCGCTCCTTTGTAGCGGGTTCACGGAATTGAAATAATAACTCTTTATCATCGGGATGCATGCAGTGGGTATTTTTATAAATATAGTACCGGATAAGATCACATGCTACTGCCTGGCAAATCCGAAACCCTTTTTAACTAACATTCATTAGTCGCAAAAATAATCATTTACTATATCAGCCCCGCTTTTTGTTAGTTTCCTTTTATACAAATGAATTATCTTGAGAGCCATCAAGCAAACTATGTCGTCCTCTCAATACATCAACAATTTCAAGCGGAATGTAACAGATAAGTACACTATCTATAACAGCCTGTTCGCCGCCTTACCTTTTTCAGGCATTGCCAACGTGGGTGCCTTATTGCCCATTTTACTGCAGGCCTGTATAGACGGTTATGCAGAAGGGAAAGACCCCATGCAGATCATCGACCATTTTTTCCAACAGCATACCAATGTGAAAACGGAAACGGAAAAAATTGACCGCCTGTTCAAATTTGCACAATACATAGAAAGACAGGTGGTATTGTTCGATGCGATCGAAGATGCTGCTTTTACTACCGTGAATAATATAGATGGCCCGGGCAGCTTGAAAGCATTGATCAATGAAGCGTCGTTTGCTGGTAAAACACAGGCGTTAAAAAATAAGCTGCGCAAATTCAAGGTACGTGTTGTTCTTACCGCTCACCCTACCCAATTTTATCCCGGAAGTGTACTGGGTATTATCCACGATATGCATGAAGCAATCAGCAAGAATGATTTTCATACCATTAATCTTTATATCCAGCAACTGGGTATCACGCCTTTCTTTAATAAAAAACAGCCCACACCGTATGATGAGGCCCTGAACCTGATGTGGTACCTGGAGAATATCTTATACCATTCTATCGGCAATATTTACAATTTTATAGAACGCGAGGTATTTGATAATCATTTCGATGGCGATAACCCGCTTATTGAACTGGGTTTCTGGCCCGGAGGCGACCGTGATGGCAATCCCTTTGTGAATGCTTCCACTACCATTAAAGTGGCAGAGGCATTAAGCAGCGCCGCTATCGTCTGCTACTACCGCGATGTGAGGAAACTCACACGCAGGCTCACTTTTACCGGGGTGGATGTTATGATACACCGCCTGGAAGTACAGTTGTATGAAAATGTATTCCGGCCCAAAGAAAGTAAACGCATCACTCCCCAGGAATTGCTGCATCAACTGTTTGCCATGCGGGAACTGGTTATCTCAGAGCACCATTCTTTGTATTTACAGCGGCTGGACAGCCTTATCCATAAAGTAAAAATATTCGGAACACATTTCGCTTCTTTAGACATCAGGCAGGACAGCCGGATACATACACAGGTACTGGCACAGGTGAATACAGAACTGAAAGAAAAAGGCGAACCCTCCATTCTTCCGGATAACTATGCGGATCTTTCTGCTGAAGAAAAAATAAAGCTTCTGTCTTCGCTGAAGGCTTCCCTTAACCCGGAACTCTTTTCTGATCCCATCACAAAAGATACACTGGAAAGCATGTACGCTATCCATACCATTCAGCAACAGAATGGCGTAACCGGTTGCCAGCGGTATATCATCAGCAATTGCCAGAGTGCGGTGAATATGATGGAAGTATATGCTTTACTGTGTTTATGCGGATGGACCCCGGAAACATTAACGGTAGATATCGTTCCTTTATTTGAAACCATCAATGACCTGAAAGCGGCAGAAACCGTAATGGAATTTTTATACAGCCTGCCGGTATACAAGCAACATTTACAACAACGCCAGCAGCAGCAGACCATCATGCTGGGCTTCAGCGATGGCACAAAAGACGGCGGGTATTTACAGGCCAACTGGGGAATTTATACCGCCAAAGAAAATCTCACCGCTATTTCACGGAAGTACAATATCAAAGCGAAATTCTTTGATGGAAGAGGCGGCCCTCCTTCGCGCGGTGGCGGAAAAACCAATAAATTCTATGCCTCCCTGGGAAAAAATATTGAAAACGAAGAGATCCAGTTAACCATCCAGGGACAAACGATCACTTCCAATTTCGGCACGATACAGTCCTCGCAATTCAATTTAGAACAACTACTGAGCGCGGGTATCAGTAATGAATTATTTGCAGATACAAGAGCACAGTTATCGCATCACGACAGGCATTTACTGGAGGATCTCGGCAATATCAGTTATGAAGCTTACCAGTCTTTCAAGACCCACCCGCTTTTTCTTTCCTATTTACAAAAGTTCAGCCCACTGAATTATTACAGCAAAAGCAATATTGCAAGTCGCCCGGCCAAACGTGGGAGTGGCGGAGGTTTACGTTTCGAGGACCTGCGTGCCGTACCTTTTGTAGGGAGCTGGAGCCAGTTAAAACAAAACGTACCCGGTTATTATGGTGTAGGTACTGCGCTGGAAAAAATGA
>JBKJPR010000111.1:0-6598 GCA_046594275.1 Sediminibacterium sp. | reverse complement strand
CAATCCACCACCCAAAGTAATCAGTGGTATGATCAGGCTGAAAAGAAAAACAGATCCTGTTTTGATAAAGAGCGAGCGGAGCCTTTTTATCCTGGTGAAAGCCGCATTCAACCAACGGAGAAAAATGCTACGGAACGCTTTGAAAAGTTTATTTGATGATGAGATCCTGCAGGATGAATTATTTAACAAAAGAGCAGAACAATTAAGTATAGAACAGTTCGCTGAACTAACTTTTAAAATGAGATAATTCCGGGCGAAGTAAAATCTCCGCCTGGCCAGACTAACAGGCATGACAAAAAATAGCATTGTGAAACCGAAAGTTATTATTACATCTAAAGTGCATCCATACCTTTTGCAAACACTGGAAGCAAAAGGCTATGAAGTGCTGCATGAGCCTGCCATCAGTTATGAAGCGTTAAGTGAACAGATAGCAGATGTTACCGGCCTGTTCGCCACTACCCGTTTAACGATTGACAAGGCCCTGCTCGATAGAGCCAAACAATTGAAATGGATAGGCCGGCTTGGAAGTGGTATGGAACTTATTGATGCGGCCTATGCGGAAACGAAAGGTATTCGATGTGTGAGCAGTCCGGAAGGAAACCGAAATGCGGTAGCAGAACATGCATTGGGCCTGTTACTAAACCTGATGAACAGGATCAACTCCAGCAGCCAGGAAATAAAAGACGGCAAATGGATACGGGATGAGAACAGGGCAGATGAGTTAACCGGCAAAACAGTAGGCATCATTGGATATGGAAATACCGGCAGTGCTTTTGCGAAAATTCTTTCTTCCTTTGAGGTTACCATACTGGCTAATGATACATATAAGTCGGGCTTTGCCAGGGGCCATATTAAAGAAGCCAGCTTAGAACAGATAGCTCGATATGCAGACGTTGTGAGTTTACATTTACCTATGACAGAAGAAACCCGGCATCTGGCGAATGATACTTTCTTTACTGCTTTGGAGAAACAGCCCTATTTCCTGAATACCTGCCGCGGAAAAGTGGTGGATACAAAAGCCCTGATCAGGGCCCTGCAAAATGGGAAGATTAAAGCTGCAGGGCTAGATGTACTCGAAAATGAAAAACTCGCAGCCTATACCGCTTCAGAACAGGCAGACCTGGATTGGTTGCTTGCCCAACCCAATACGATCATTACCCCCCATATTGCAGGGTATAGCCAGGAAGCTTTTTACGGAATGGCCAGTGTTTTGCTTGAAAAATTGGCCATTTAATCGTTAAAATGTAGTTTAAATACTTATTTTTGGCCTGTGCAACGCTTCAGTCAAATGTGGCGTTGTATTTTTTTTGACTCTTTTAAACCGGAAGATTATGAGTGACGCTAATATGTATGTTACAAAAGAGACATTTGACAAGATGCGCGAAGAACTGCACACGATGAAATCAGTTGATCGCCCCGCTTCATCAAGGGCTATTGGCGAAGCGCGCGAAAAAGGTGACCTGAAAGAAAATGCCGAATATGATGCCGCTAAAGAGGCCCAGGGTATGCTCGAAGCCAAGATCAAGCAACTGGAAGGAGTAATCGCCAATGCCAAAATTGTAGATACCAAAACCATCGATACCAGTAAGGTCACCATCTTAACCAAGGTAACCATCACAAATGTGGTTACCAAAAAAACGGTCACCTACCAGATCGTTGGCGAAAAAGAGGCAGATCTTAAATTAGGAAAAATATCAGCCGGTTCGCCTATTGGTAAAGGACTGATGGGCAAGTTAAGAGGCGATGTTGCCGAGATTCAGGCGCCCAATGGGATGGTTAAATTCAGGATAGAAGATATTACCGTGTAGGAATTTTAGAAACGGCGATTGGGAAATCAGAAAATTTATGAATGCATCAACCTCCTGTTGGTGCATCCTTTTTTGTATTTCCCATAAAATTTCCCAATTTCCCCATTCCAAAATTTAAAAATCCTTCCCATGACTATATTTTCAAAAATCATTTCCGGTAATATCCCTTCTTATAAAATTGCGGAGAACGAAAAATTCTTTGCCTTTCTTGATATTTTCCCTTTGGTGAAAGGCCATGTACTGGTGGTACCCAAAATTGAGGTGGATAATCTTTTTGATGTGCCCGATGATTACCTGGCTGAATTTTTAGTATTTGCCAAACCCATCGCCAAGGCCATCGAGAAAAGCTTTCCCTGTAACCGTTGCGGTATTACGGTGGTGGGTCTTGAAGTACCCCATGCACATATTCACCTCATTCCGATCAACAGTGCCGACGATTTGAACTTTAACAGGCCTAAACTGAAATTAACTGCGGAAGAATTGAAAGAAATACAGGATACAATTATTGCCTCTTTTTAACCACAGAGTAAAAGGAGTATGGCGCAGAGTTTCACGGAGTGGTTCTTATAACCCGTTTAATCCCAGTTTTAAGCGATTTTACATTAAAATTTAAAAGAAGGCCAATATTGCAATTGCTTAGTTTGAGATAAGTTAAGATTTGGGCTAGATGTACGTCATTAAAGGCATCTACAGCTTTTACTTCAACTACTACGCTATTTTCAACTAACAAATCAACCCTGTAACCCACTTCCATTTTCACCTCTTTGAAGAATAATGGCATAGGTTTTTGTTTTTCAACTTTCAATCCCATTTGTGCTAATTCGTAGTATAGACATTCCTCATAAGCAGATTCCAGCAAACCCGGCCCTAAAGCTGTATGTACCGTAAAAGCGGCTTTCAAAATTTGTTCAGTTATTTCATTCTCCTTCATACACTCCGTGTTTACTCTGTGAAAAACTCTGCGAAACTCTGTGGTTAAGTTTTCTTGACCCTCCCGGGGTTTTTAGCCATAAACTCTTCCCATCCCTTCAATCCCTTTACGGCATTACCAAGAGGCGAGGTTGTTTGGTAATGATGGCAAAGCGCCACTGCCAGTGCATCCGTGGCATCAAAATATTGCGGTTTTTCTTCAATGTTCAGAACACGCTGCAGCATTTTCCATACCTGGTCCTTATCTGCATTGCCATTGCCGGTAATGGATTGTTTTACTTTTTTAGGCGAATATTCTGATACGGTCATTTTTGCCTGCATAGCCGCTGCAATAGCCACACCCTGGGCACGCCCCAGTTTGAGCATGCTCTGTACATTCTTGCCAAAAAAAGGCGCTTCAATCGCGAAAGTGGAGGGCTGGTATAGCTTAATCAGTTCACATACTTTGCTATGGATCATATTAAGACGGGCATAGATATCTTTTTCCTTCGTGAGTTTCAATACATCCATCAGAATCACCTGTGGCTGGTTATTCTGGATGCGCAACAAAGCAAAGCCCATCAACTGGGTGCCGGGGTCAATGCCTAAAATGATCTCTGATTTTTTCATTGCATGGTGAAAATACGGTGTTGGAGTGAATGGGCAATGGTGAATGGTGAATGGGCAATCTCTTTATAACTACCCACTCAATTACTTATTCACCATTGCCCATTCACCATTCACACTTGCCGCTTTTCTATCTCACCACTATCCCCGTTCTTTGTACCGGTTAAAAAAGTGATCCTGAAGAAGAAACTGAAAATATTTCTGAATTTTTTTGTCGGCCCTGTCCTGTTTGTCTGGCTTTCGTATTCCATCTACGAGCAGATTCAGAGACAGGCCGATGTTCATCAATCCTGGCAATTTATCCTGGCTGCATTTACAGGGCCACAGGCTTGGAAATTCGTATTGGTCATCCTGTTAATGCCTGTTAACTGGGGTATTGAGGCCCGTAAATGGCAGGTATTGATCACCAATATCCAGCCTGTCTCTTTCCGCCGCGCCTACCGTGCGGTGTTTTCCGGCCAGGCCCTGGCATTTAACACACCCAACCGCATGGGCGAGTCGGCCGGCCGGGCCATTTACCTGGATGAAGGGAACCGGTTAAGGGGCATAGTTTTGTCAGTTGTGGGTAGTATGAGCCAGATCATTGTCACTTTCGTCATGGGCTTACTGGCCTTATTATATCTCCGCCTCAATGTCCTTGATACGGCACATAAGCTCGCCGGGATATCGGTATTCTGGTATAATGGGCTGGTCTTTGCCATTACCGTGGGGATCGGCTTATTCATTCTCCTGTATTTCCGCCTGTCATGGGCCATTCATTTGCTCGAAAAAATACCCCTGGTTGCCCGGCATAAATTCTTTGTAGAGAAGCTGGAAGATTTTCACTGGAAAGAATTAACAAGAATTTTATTCCTTTCTTTTAGCCGGTACGTTGTATTTGTGGTACAGTATATGTTATTGTTGCAAGTATTCGAGGTAGAGGTATTCTGGATGGATGCAGTATGCATGGTATCCATCATGTTTCTGGTGTTGGCGGTGGTACCCACGATTGCCCTGGCAGAACTGGGGTTCCGGGGGAAAGTGAGCATACAATTGTTTGGATTATTGAGTACCAATACGATAGGTATCATTGCAACGGCGGCAGGTATCTGGATCATTAACCTGATCATACCGGCTATTGCGGGTAGTTTATTTATATTGGGGATCAGATTGTTTAGAAAATAAAGGGTAAAGCAACGTGAAAAAAATTTTAATGATTTTCTTACCGGTATTAATTCTAAGCTGGCGTCCTTTGCCTGTGGCTGATGATTTCTGTGGTCTCCGTAACCTGGCTTTTGAAGAGGGAGAGAATGTCAGTTTCAATGTATTTTATTCCGTAATTGGATTGTACGTGAATGCCGGATCGGCGAATTTCACCGTTACTATGGATCATATCAATAACAGACCTGCTTACCATGTAGTGGGCAGCGGAAGTTCTAATCCCAGCTACGACTGGATATTCAAAGTGCGCGACCGTTACGAGACCTATATTGATACAGCCACTCTCCAGCCTTTAAAATTTGTACGCGATATCAATGAAGGCGGGTTTAAAAAGTATGAGAATGTCACCTTTAATCACCAGGCAAATACAGCAGTCACTACCAATGGTGTATTTAAAGTTCCTAATTGTGTGCAGGATGTATTGAGTTCCATTTACTATGCAAGAAATATTGATTTCAATAAATACAAGGAGGGCGATAAGATCCCGTTCACCATGTTCCTGGATAATGAGGTATATAACCTGTACATAAAATACATGGGTAAGGAAACTGTGAAAACGAGGTATGGAAAATTCCGCGCCATCAAATTCAAACCGCTGCTGGTCAAAGGAACGTTATTCCAGGGCGGCGAAAAAATGACGGTATGGGTAAGTGATGATGCCAACCATATCCCCCTGCGGGTAGAAAGCCCGATCGTTGTTGGCAGCATAAAAGTAGATATGATGCAATACCGCAATTTGCGGTACCCATTAAGTTCGATGATCAGTTTTAAATGATCCCCAAAGGGTTATTCGCGATAGATCCGGTTCAGTTCAGAATTCCGGTATGCATAGCGGCAGATGAACACAATGATCAACAAGGCGAGTAAGAACCCGGAAAATAATCCCCCCGCAAGTGATTCGTAATTTTTTTGTCCCAGCCAGGCGCAAAATACGATGGCAGCGGCAGACATACATCCCGAGACACCTGCGATGATCGCATTGGCATTTCGGTTGGAGATCTCAATCCGCGTATTGCAGGTACCGCAATTGGTGGCGGAGAAATTATTGAGCAACACGAATTTCTTAAAAGAAATCCGGCTGCCACAGCTTGGACAGCAGGCATTCTGGTTTCTAGACATTGGATATAGGATTTGGATATAAGGTTTTGCCGAAACAATTCCTGTGGCTAAAGTACAAAGACCATTTCTACCCAGGCTGGTATAAAACACCCTATTTTTTGTAGTGATTTCACGGAGATTTATTCGTGGAATTTCCCGGGAGCCGAAGGGAATATCGAATATTGAACGCTGAATTTCGAATGTCGAAGGTGGTTTTACCTTCATTATTGGGCGTTCTATGTTCGGTGTTCGATATTCTACAGCTCTTCCAGCCTCAAACAATCCTTCTGCCGGATCCCTTTTTCCGTAGCCTGGAGGCTGCAGCATTCCTGAACGGGATCATGCTCAAAATACAGGATGTAATCATTCTCTACGGCTTCCTGAAGGAAGGTTTTCTTCTCGTTCAGAGAGGTAAGCGGGAACATATCATACGCCATGATATAGGGAATGGGAATATGTGCCACTGATGGAAGGAGGTCGGCCATAAATACGAGGGTCCTTCCTTTGTAACTCACCTGTGGTAACATCATCTTATCTGTATGGCCACTTACAAAACGGATAGAAATATTTTCGGTAAAACGGGTACTGGGTAAACGGCCATTATCAGCAGGGCCGTTCATTGGTAAATCAATGAATTGTAACTGGCCGCTTTCCTGTATGGGTAAGATATTTTCTTTCAGAAAAGATGCTTTTTCCCGGTCGTTAGGCACCGTGGCCCATTTCCAGTGGTCCCGGTTACTCCAGTAAACAGCATTTTTGAATGCAGGGATAAGGCGATCGCCTTCTCTTACAATACTACCCCCACAATGATCAAAATGAAGATGGGTTAGAAACACATCGGTAATATCGTCTTTCCCAAAACCATGTTTGGCAAGGGAAGAGTCCAGGGTATCTTCTCCATGCAAATAATAGTGGCCGAAGAATTTTGCATCCTGTTTGTTACCCATACCATTATC
>JBKJPR010000016.1:0-4030 GCA_046594275.1 Sediminibacterium sp. | reverse complement strand
CTGGGCCACTGCTGAATTATTAGCGTATGGTTCTATTCTTATTGAAGGCAACATTGTTCGGATGAGCGGGCAGGACGTTCAACGGGGTACATTTAGCCATCGTCATGCTATCCTCCGGGATGAGAATACGAACAAAGGATATAACCGCCTGAACCATTTCCAGGAAAAACAGGAAAAGTTCCGGATCTATAATTCACTGCTCAGTGAATATGCTGTATTGGGATTTGAGTATGGGTATGCCATGGCGAATCCAAATTCATTGGTGATATGGGAAGCGCAGTTTGGCGATTTCTGCAATGGGGCACAAACTATGATAGACCAGTTTATTGCTGCAGGGGAACAAAAATGGCAGCGACAGAATGGTGCGGTGATGTTATTGCCACATGGTTACGAGGGCCAGGGGCCTGAGCACAGCAGCGCACGCCTGGAGCGGTTTTTGCAAATGTGTGCAGAGTTAAATCTTGTAGTGACCAATATAACTACTGCCGCCAATTTATTTCATGCATTCAGGAGGCAACTGACATGGAGTTTCCGCAAGCCATTGATAAATTTCTCACCCAAAGCAAACCTCCGCAACCCGGTTACGTATAGCCATATCAGTGAATTTACGAAAGGTGGATTCAAAGAACTCATCGATGATCATTTTGCGGACGATGCCGGGCAGGTGAAAAAGGTATTATTGTGCAGCGGTAAACTATATTTTGAAATGGCGGATAAACAACTGAAAGAGAACAGGAAGGATATTGCTATAGTGCGGCTGGAACAGATATATCCCTTGCCGTTCAAACAACTGGAAGTCCTGCACAGGAAATACAATAGGTCTACCTGGTTCTGGGTGCAGGAAGAACCCCTGAATATGGGCGCAGCAGGATTTTTACAGATGCACCTGAAGACGATCAATTTTGGGGTGATCAGCCGCAATGCGAGCGCTTCCACTGCCACCGGTTTTCACAAAGTGCATGTACAGGAACAGACTGAGATCATTGAAACGGCATTCAGTATTTAATTAATAATTGATAATTAGTAATTAATAATTAGTAGACCATCAGCACAATAATAACCGCAAACAGAAAATTTTTATGATCGAGATAAAAGTTCCCACCATAGGTGAATCCATCACAGAAGTGACCCTCTTAAAATGGACCAAAAAAGAAGGTGATTGGGTAGACCGTGATGAAGTGATTGCCGAACTGGAAAGTGAAAAAGCCACTTTTGAAGTGAACGCCGAAAAAGCGGGTATCCTGAAGCCGCAAGCCAAAGAAGGTGATACCCTGAACATAGGGGATGTACTGGCGCAGATAGATGAATCTGCCACAAAACCCGAAACAGCTCCCAAAGATGAAGCGCAACCGGCAAAAGAAGAAACCGCTAAACCCGAAGCCACTAAACCCCAAACCCCAAACCCCAAACCCCAAACTAACGAAGTTCCTGCTGACCTAAAAGCAACCCCCGTTGCTTCCGCCATCATTGCCGATAAGAAAGTAGATCCTGCCGGCATTAAACCAACCGGCGCCGGTGGCAAGATTATGAAACAGGATGTAATGGAGGCCCTCGCCCATCCCGGTAAAAAAGCTTTTGCCGGTACAGAATTGTTTACCCGCAATGTTCGCCAGGAAAAGATGAGCAGCCTTCGAAAAACTATCAGCAGGAGACTGGTTGAATCAAAGAATACTACGGCCATGCTGACCACTTTTAATGAAGTGGATATGACACGCATTATGGATGTCCGTAAAATGTATAAGGAAAAGTTTAAAGAGATACATGCCGTGAATCTCGGCTTCATGAGCTTTTTCGCCAAAGCCTGTGCTATTGCACTGGGCGAATGGCCGTCGGTGAATGCTTATATTGATGGCGACCAGATCCTATACCATGATTATGCAGATATCAGCATCGCAGTAAGTACACCAAGGGGATTAACCGTTCCAGTAATGCGCAATGTAGAGAGCCTGGGTATGGCAGAGATTGAAAAGAAAGTAGTGGAACTGGCCGGCAAGGCAAAAGACAGTAAATTAACAGCAGATGACCTGCAGGGAGGAACATTCACCATCACCAACGGTGGTGTATTCGGAAGCCTTATGAGTACGCCTATTATCAATATTCCACAGAGTGCAATACTGGGTATGCATAAGATACAGGAAAGGCCCATGGCTATCAATGGCCAGGTGGTGATCCGTTCCATGATGTATCTCGCATTAAGTTACGACCACCGTATTATTGACGGAAGAGAAAGTGTGAGTTTTTTAGTACGGGTGAAAGAGTTACTCGAAAATCCTGAACTTTTATTGATGGGGAAAGATCCGGTAAAGACGTTATTGGAAGTTTAATTATTCCAGTTTCATCTTTTTTGAACAGATGAACAGATGAACAAGGAACATTGAATGTCGAAGTAGAGATTTTCTTTCCTTCATCATTCAGTGTTCCTTGTTCGATATTCGATATTTTCATGCACTTTCAATCTTATTTCAATACGGCTGTTTTACTGCTCCGTCAATACGATGGAACCGTTCCCCTGGTGCATTTCCTGAAGCAATATTTTGCGCAGCATAAAAAGCATGGCTCAAAGGACAGGAAATTCATTGCGCATCTTTGTTATAGTTATTTTCGTTTGGGGCATGCTTTAAAGGATATTACCATTGAAGAAAAATTGAAAACCGCCTTGTTCTTATGCAATCATTCAGTAGGAGAGTGGGCGATTTTATATGATGAATCATGGCTGGCCAATTGGAAGGATGAACTCAGTTCAAGGATCGGTTTTGTACGATCTGTATATCCCGCATTCTCGGTTATCGATATTTTTCCCTGGGTGAATGAATTAAGCGAGGGCATTGACAGTGACAGCTTTAGCATATCCCACCTGGTGCAACCTGATCTTTTCCTGCGTATCCGTCCCGGCAAGGAAGAAGCGGTTCTGCAAAAACTTGCTGACCAAAAAATTCCATTCAAACAATTAACAGATACCTGTTTGGCACTACCAAACACCAGTAAGGTCGATACTATCCTGGATTTAGATAGTGAGGCAGTTATACAGGATTACAGTTCTCAAAGGATTGCAGAATTTTTACAACTCCCAACTCCAGACTCCCAACTCCAAACTAAGCTATGGGATTGCTGTGCCGCAAGTGGCGGAAAATCAATTCTTGCCTATGATGTTTTACCCGGCATACAACTCACAGTTTCTGATATACGGCCTTCTATCATACAAAATCTGAGTCAGCGATTTAAAAGGGCAGGCATACAAAAGTATGAAGCACATATGTATGACCTTACCCACCCAAAATTCAAAATTCAAAATTCAAAATTCAACATCATTCTCTGCGATGCTCCCTGCACCGGCAGTGGTACCTGGGGGCGTACACCGGAGCAGTTGTATTTTTTTTCGGAAGGGAAGATCAATGAATATGGAGCATTGCAGAAAAAGATCGTAAGTAAAGTAATTCCATACCTCGAGCATAATGGGTATTTGCTTTACATCACCTGCTCGGTTTTCAAAAAAGAAAATGAAGAATTGCTGGAAATAATTAAAAAGGAATTTCCATTACAATTGTTGAAGAGCGAATTATTAAAAGGATATGGATGGAAAGCAGATTCTATGTTTGCTGCTTTGTTCCAAAAAAATTAAAAGCTGCATTTGAAAAGATAAGCCTGCCCGCCGGAAGAATTGCTGGTCGGGCGACCAGCAATGACAGAATAAAGCCGCAGATGCGCAGATTATTAACCAATCTGCGCATCTGCGGCTTTATTTTCTCCTTTATCCCAAAATCAATTCCCCCCGCTGGATAATGCCTCCACCCATCACATCATCCCCTTCATAAAAAACAGCACTCTGACCTGGAGCAATGCCTTTTACATTTTCATAAAAACGGGCACGGATGCCATTATCGGTATAGTATAAATTACTCAGGGCGCCTTTGTCTTTATAACGGATCTTGGTAAGGGCTTCCATGCCATCGGTAATGCCATCATATTTCATCCAGTTGATCTTACCTACCAGCATATCGTTCTGATCGAGGTCACTTTCATCGCCCAGGAC
>JBKJPR010000397.1:0-4755 GCA_046594275.1 Sediminibacterium sp. | reverse complement strand
GCTGAGCGAGCCGGTATCAGCCGCGCCACGCTTTGGCAGGTGGAAAAAGGCTCTCCATCGGCGGCTATGGGCGCTTATTTCATGGTGCTTTTCACCTTGGGACTGGAAAAGGATTTTCAGAAACTGGCAGAAGACGACGAACTGGGTAGAAAACTTCAGGATGCCAGCCTGATAACAAAGGATAGGGCACCAAAAAGAAAACTGAAATGAAATGGCAGCAAAAAATAAAAACATATATGTCTATGCAGACTGGGCGGGATTGGCAGGTGGCGCTCAACTGATGGGTAATCTTACCTCCAGTCATATCAGGGGTAAGGAAGTATTTGTCTTTGTATATACGCCCGAATGGATCGCATCACCCAACCCTTTTTTACTCGATCCGGGCCTGCAGTTATATAGCGGCGCACAGTACCTCTCAGAGGATAAACCGAATTTCGGGATGTTCCTGGATTCTTCCCCTGACCGTTGGGGGCGTGTTCTTATGAAAAGGCGCGCGGCCATTCTTGCAAGGCAACAAAAGGAAAAGATCCCTGCCCTTTTTGAATCAGATTTTTTACTCGGCGTATATGATGAATACAGAATGGGTGGATTGCGGTTCAAACTGGATCCGGCTGGTGACTATTTGGGTAATGAACCTAACATGGCGGCACCACCGTGGGCCTCTATCCCTGAACTTGAAGAAGCCAGCCTGCAGCTCGAAAGAAACCTGGACGCAACCGATGAAGAAACACTTCGGTGGATCAACCTTTTGATCACACCTGGTTCATCCCTTGGTGGCGCAAGACCCAAAGCAAGTGTGCGGGGCCCCAATAATTTGCTACAAATCGCAAAATTTCCAAGCACGAAGGATGAAAATGATACAGGCGCATGGGAAAAGGTCGCTATGGAAATTGCTTCACAATCCGGGATCAGGGTAACGCCCTGCGAAGCAAGGTGCTTCTCTGGCAAACAGCATACTTTTTTAAGCCAGCGCTTTGACCGCAATCAAAGTGGTGAGAGAATACATTTTGCTTCTGCTATGACTTTGCTGGGTTACAATGATGGTGCGGATTTCCGCGAAGGCGTCAGCTATCTTGAGATAGCAGAATTCATAATGCGCAATGGAAGCCAGGTACAAGAGGACCTGGAAGAATTATGGCGCCGTATCGTGCTTTCCATCTGCATAAAAAACACAGACGATCATTTGCGCAATCATGGATTTTTGCTTTCCCCCGGCGGCTGGTATCTTTCTCCGGCTTATGATATCAACCCATACCCGGATGGAACGGGCCTGACGCTCAATATCAATGATACGGACAATGCGCTGGACCTTGACCTGGCATTATCCATTGCGCCTAAGCTACGGATCAAACCCGATGCTGCAAATGAAATGCAGCAGCAGGTAGCAAAAGCAGTTTCAAACTGGCACAAACATGCAGCAAGGATCAGAATACCCAAATGGGAGATGGATGCCATGGAACCGGCCTTTATGTTTTCCTGATAAACGTAAAGCAAAAGCTGGAGTTCACTTACAAGTACTTGCCACTCCCCGGTAGTGTATTGATAATGAACTTTATGTTGATTTTCCTACCCATATAGAGCCTTCAGCACGCTGGTAGGCAACAATTTATGCATGGCATGCCTTTATAAGGTATAGGGTATACTTAATTCAAAAGATATGCGGTACATTTTTCAGAAAATAAACAATTTCAGTTCAATCCTTGCAATGATTATACTGGCTTCCTTGTTCAGTAGTTGCGCAGTGGCGGGTAATATGATACCACCGAATACCTGGGTAGGCGTGCTGGATCTGGTAGCGGCGGCTGGCATCACTGTATTTATTTTACGGGGAGCGAATAAATAAAATCCTTATACGCAGGGTATTCTCCGCGGATAGGTAAAATACTGCAAACCCTAAAAGAAAAAATTCCCCCCTCCCCCTTCAAATCTCGGGTTCACAAAATTATTCAGCTTTGAGCCGAAGCGATATGATATTCCAAAATAGGTGAAGATATTGTAGTTGGTAGAAATCTGACGTTGCCTTGTCAGAATATCCTGTTGTGTAGCTCCTCCTTTTGGTAAATACAACTGGTCGCGTAGGATGGAACCAAAGGTGTAAATGTTGAACGAGAGCCCTCCCGTAATGCGGATGTTCACACCACCCCCAAGTCCGAAGTTGTAATAGTTGGGATTGTTCAGATAGTTGTGGTAATTACCCGACAAATTAATCGTTCCCCATTTCTGGTTAAAGGTAAGCGCTACGTCTATGCCGTGTCCAACCAATGTCTGGCGTGTAAATCCATAGATAGTAGTATCAAAATAATGACTCTGTGAAAGATCGATGCCATAGCGTATGGTGAACAGTTTAGTATTCACGCTTTTATACGGGAAGACATTGTATTCAATCGCTGGTTTGAGTACTCCCAGGAATTTAAAATTTGTAAACGTGCTGCGGGAAGCAGTAATGTCGTAACCCAGGGACCAATGCTGCGATATGCTTTTGACCAGTTGGTGGTTAAACTGGTAATTTTCATTGTTCACTTCTATCTTGTCAATCCCCCCGGCCGCGTTGTCAAACTCGTAGGAGTTTTTATTCTTGCTCAAATTTACATTGAAGGATACTTTAAGTTTATCCGTGATCCGGTTGATGCCCAGGTTGCCCGAGTAACGAAGCCCTTTGTACACTTTATCGGCGTTGATGTTGCCACTTGTACTTATGCGGTACACCCAGTAGTTCCATGGATCCTTGGTAGGCAAAGCTTTTACTACATCCCCTCCTGCATTTACTTTCACCTGAATCGTCAGGTTTTCCACTGAGGCCGTTTTACCCACGAAGGGCAGAATTCCTAACTGCAAATATTTTACAAGTATGGCCCTGGTTTCAAAATCTGTGTTATTGGGCCTGGCAGTAAAGCGCAGGGTGTCGCTCTGACCTGAAAAGGCATGCTGGCCAAAAAAGATCAACTGGTACTGGCTGCCACCCCCACCATTATTTTGCTGGGTAACCAGGACATGCACATCGGCTGCTTTATTGTCGAGCAGGAAGTCTACATAAGTGATCTCGGTTTTGATGAAACTAATGTCGCACCAGGTATTTGAGCAGTCAACGAAAAGTTTGAGTCTCTGGGAGAAAGCGTGGGAACCTAAAATACACAGGAAGAAAAGAAATATCATTTTTCTCATGGTCTGCAGTGTTGGTTCCGCTAAGATATTTGAACAACCGTTAATTAAAAGGTAAATATGATTTTCTCAATGCTTTTTTGGCGGGGTATAGCCAGAGATGATTGCGGATTTTTATATACTCGAAACTATCAAAAAAATTGTCAATGAGCAATGCATATGAATGGCACAGTTTTTTCAGCTATTATTAAAAAAGATATGACAACCACCATAGATAAACTCGATCATACGCTGGGAAACAGCCTGAATGGCAGCGGGTTCAGCCTTTCCCCAAAAATTGACCAACTCTTAAAATGGGCGCCTATCGTTGCCGCTTTTTTTGCGGATTTACGGGGAGAAGAACCTAAAAAAGAATTCCTGAAGCGGTTAAAATTATTTGCAGTCTCTGAAGGTGTTGTAAATGGGATAGTAGAGCCAATAAAAAGAATTGTACATCGCAGGAGACCTGGTTCCTTTACCGAGTTCGATTCATTTCCTTCCGGACATACCGCTACTTCTTTTTTAGGTGCAGAAATGCTGCGCCAGGCAGCAAAGGACAAAGCGCCTGCTCTGGCTTATGCCGGATATACGGTAGCTATTGCTACAGCGTTTATGAGGGTGTATAAAAAGAAGCACTGGTTATCAGATGTGATCGCTGGCGCTGTTCTGGGTATTATCGCAGCTAATATTGCCACATATATGGCGAAGCGGCAGGCAAACCATACCATTGTACTGCCTGTTTAGAGATTTTTTTTACCGGTTCATTCATTGATCAGGCGATAACGTGCCAGTATCGTATTTACTTTTTCTTTCAGGCTTTCAGGGCAATTGGTATTGAAAAGTACATGCGTGGGATTTACGCCTATATGATAGCACTGACTGGCCTTTAATTGTTTACCATTTATCTCTACAGGTTCTTTATCGAGTGTATCCAGTTCAGCGAGTAACTCGCTGTAGACTGCCAGGCTATTTGCTTTCATCGCCTTCTTTATCCATTTTTAATGAAAAAATTATGCCCTGCTTATTCCTCCAGGCGCAGTCAGATTTCCTGGCCGCGGTGGAAGCGGTCTAGCTGGCTTTCCCAAAAATTGGGTTACGGAAACTGCAGGATGCATTTCCAGTGTGTTTTCATGGGTTGTTTTCTATACCGAACACAATTATTAAAAACTTCATGCCAGGGAAAGCATGTTTTCTCAAGAATTTAGTATCTTGTTTCCTGATTTATTAATTAGCAATATGCTTTTAAAATCTATTTCGATATTGTTGGTCGATGATGATCTGGAGGATAGGACATTGCTTACAGAAACCCTACTCGAAATAGCCCCGGAAACCCGGGTGCACAGCATTACTGATGGTACGGGTGCTCTTGCCTGGTTAGGGGCCTGCCCTGCTGAAGAACTTCCCTGTCTCATTATACTTGATTATAATATGCCCCGCCTGTCGGGTGCAGATGTATTAAATCGCCTCTCCTCAGAACCACGCTACAAAACAATACCAGTAGTCATATGGAGTACCTCCAGCGCTCCCCGTTATAAAACAGACTGCCTTAATAAAGGTGCCAGCGCATATTATGTAAAACCTAATAAAATGGAAGAGTATCAGGTGCTTGGAAGAAAA
>JBKJPR010000289.1:0-3110 GCA_046594275.1 Sediminibacterium sp. | reverse complement strand
AAGGGGGGTATTGCCTATCGTTTCGAGAATATTGTTGAGCCACATAAAAACTAACGCTTGATTGGGGCAAAGGTAAAGTTTTGCTCATCCGAAAGGCAACCAATTGTAAAATAGATAATTCGAAAAACGAAAATGGTAAAAGGAGGCGGATCTGCTCAATTTATATGGGTTCTTCAACCCGCCACCCTTGGGTATCGCAGCTGCAATGCCTGAACGGCATGCCCGGTAAAAGGCAACATTTAGAAGCTTTTTACTAAGTTAAAAGTAGTGCCATCATCCTGGCCATTGGTCACATCTTTCACTATTTCTGTAACGGGTTTGCTGTCGGTACTGGCTGTATTGCCGGTATGCAGGTAACCGATTAAGACAGCAGGAACTAAAGCGATCACTGCGATAACATTTGCGGTAAAAATGAACTTTTTCATACAGTTGTTTTTGGATGTTTATTTACTTTGATAGAACAAAGGTATGTGTTTCAATAATACCATGCAATACATAGTACCATTTTAAATTTAGTATTTCACACTGCATGATATTGAGTAATGCTTTGGAATGCAGTAAATACGTGAGTTTATGGGCTTTGGGCCATTAACAAATAGCAAAATGGGATTGTGATGAACGGAAAATTACCGTGATGGATGACATTTTCGTGACAGTTGCAAAACTTTTTTGTTCAGATTCTGAAAATCTTAGGAACTCTGCAACTTGATTTTGAATCTATTTGGTGGGTTCCCCCCAAAATAGCTTGTAGGCTCTTAAAAACCAGAAATCAGAAATTTGAAATAATCAGTGATTTGAGCTGGAACAGGTTGGTTTTATGCCTTGAATTGTTCGGTCATTTTACTACAAAGTTCGGTTTCGATCATCTTCTCGGCCACCAGGATCATGTTCTTAAAAGCTTTGGCATGGCTGATACCATGGCCGATTATAACAGGTTTGGCCACACCTAATACAGGGGTACCACCATAATTCTCGTAATGGAAGCGGTTGAAATAATCGTCATTGATGCCTCTTTGAAGGGATAGGTCATAAATGGATTCAGACAGTTTCAGGATTATGTTGCCGGTAAAACCGTCACAGACAATCACATCGGCCTTATCATTGAACATGTCGCGGCCTTCTATATTACCAATGAAATTGATCTTTGTATTTTCTTTTAAAAGGGGATAAGTAGCCTGGGTTAAAATATTACCTTTTCCTTCTTCTTCACCCACATTCATCAAACCTATTTTGGGGTTGCTTATATTCAGGATATACTGGGCATACAAACTGCCTAAGATGGCAAACTGGTTCATTTGTTCAGGTTTGCAATCAGCATTCAAACCTACATCTACCAGTACACCGGTTCCACCACTTAGTTTGGGGACGATGGTAGCAATGGTTGGCCTGAGTACCCCTTCAATAGCTTTAATACTGAACATGGCGCCCACCAGCATGGCGCCGGTATTGCCCGCGCTGATAAAAGCATCTATTTTGCCCGTGGCGAGCATATGAAAACCTATAGCAATGGAGGAGCGTTGTTTTTCTTTCAACGCTTTGGTAGGATGCTCATGGTACCCGATCACTTCGGGGGCATGTACCAGATGTAAATTAGGTGATGCAACCTGGTGTTCCTCTAACAGAGGCTTTACCAATGCTTCATCACCTATACAAAATAAAGCAGCCGCATGGGTATTGTCAGACAAGTATAATTGCAGGCCTTTCACCGCTTCAAGCGGTGCAAAATCTCCACCCATCATGTCTAAACCAATATTCATAGCGGCAAGCTAAGATTAATTTGCACTAAAAGGTTATGCTTTCAAGGGAGCTTTTTCAGCTACCAGCTTTCCTTTATAGAACAATTTACCTTCACTCACGTGCGCACGGTGGCGTACATGTGTTTCACCGGTTGTACTGTCTTTGCTCAAGGTTACTTCCTGGGCCACGTAGTGAGTTCTTCTCTTGGCGCTACGTTGCTGTGAATGTCTGCGTTTGGGATTCGGCATATCTCGAAATTTATTGTATCAAAAAAATTATTCTAAGTTTTTAAATTTATCCAACCCCTTCCAAACCGTTGGCGTACCGTCTTTCTGCGCACCGGCTTCCATTTTCCTCAGTTTCTCCAGTACTTCGATATTACATTTTATCCCTCCTATTTCTTCCTCTCTGCACATTTTCTGCAGGGGAATGCTAAGGTTGATGAATTCATAGATCCAGTCTGCCAGGTGCAGGTGACTTTCTCCACGGCTGATATAGTACACATCTGGATCCTCTTCCTGTTCATTCATCATTTCCGGATCATCCACCATTTTTACAATGATATTGAATTCATCCCAGAGTTGCATGGGTAATGTGTTTCCACACCTGTCGCAGGAAACTTTCAGAGTGCCGTCAATATCAAATTTCAACTGGAGAAAACCTGAATTTTTTTCAAGGCTCAGTTTGATATTGGCGATGCAATCTTCGAAATCCTGTTCACCATAGGGTATAAAGAACTTATCCTCAATTCTATATTCGTATACATGCATCCCCGGCTTCAAACCCACAAATGCTATCTCATATTCCCTGCGCTGACTCATATCCTTTTTTTAAGGGCTTGCAAAGGTAGCCCAAAGCAGCCGAAGCGCCAAAGGAAAATTGAATCTGCCTACAGTGAGCCTAAACATGCCCCGAACCGTATTTTATGGCATATTTGTATATATGAGCGCAGCAAATAAAATAGTCTGGCATGCCTGGTTGAAACTGGGGCTGTTACTGCTCCTGGCGCTGGCTATCAGTGTGTTCTCCTTATTTCCCGTACTGGTGGAAAGATATTATTCTATAGGTGTTTACCCCGGAATTGCAGCCACTTTGCGGATATTGACCGGCCGGGTTCCTTTCAGTATCGGTGACACTGTTTATATTGGTTTAGTTATCTGGCTAATGGTCAAAATCATACAGGTGATCAGGCTGGTGTACCGAAAAAAGTATTCCCGTCAGGTGATATGGCGTTTTTTCTTTATACTTACCAGGGGTATTCTGTGGGTCTATATTATTTTTAAACTTTTATGGGGACTGAATTATAACCGCCTGGGCATCGAGTATCAATTAGCTATTTCTAAAAAAGGATATAGTAAAGAAGAAGTTACGGC
>JBKJPR010000185.1:0-4097 GCA_046594275.1 Sediminibacterium sp. | reverse complement strand
GGTAGCCCCACTCGCCAAAAAATTCAGTAAAGAGATACAGCTATACGATCCCCGCAACCTGGTGGCATTTGCAGAACAATTGCAGCAACTGCAGGGCAAAACCATCGTTGTTGCCGGTCATTCGAACACGACCCCTGCATTGGTAAACCTTCTTATCAAAGAAAAAAAATACCCCGATCTGCATGATAGCGTCTATAACCAGTTATGGATCGTTACTATTAAGGATGGGAAAGCAGAATCGAAGCAAATTACATATTGAAGGTCATTGCGAGAAGGAACGCCGAAGCAACCTGTGTTTCGGATAATAAACCAAATGTTCAGACACAGGCTGCTTCGTTCCTCCCAGTGAACGCCCAAACTCCAAACTCCAAACTCCAACCCCCCAATCCCCCAATCCCTTACCTTTGCCGACTTTCAGACCACACTATGAAATACGAGAAAGAAATTAACAGGCGTAAAACATTTGCTATCATATCCCACCCGGATGCCGGTAAGACTACATTAACGGAGAAATTGCTGTTATTCGGGGGGGCTATCCAGGTGGCGGGAGCTGTTAAAAGCAATAAGATCAAGAAGCATGCAACCAGCGATTTCATGGAAATTGAGCGCCAGCGTGGAATATCCGTGGCCACTTCGGTCATGACCTTTGAATACCGGGATACCCTGATCAACCTGCTGGATACGCCGGGACATAAAGATTTTGCGGAGGATACTTACCGCACCCTGACCGCTGTAGACAGTGTAATTCTGGTGATAGACAGTGTGAACGGGGTGGAGGCACAGACAAGGCGATTAATGGAAGTATGCCGTATGCGCGATACCCCGGTAATTGTGTTCGTGAATAAAATGGACCGTGATGGCAAGAACCGCTTTGACCTGCTGGAGGAGATAGAAAATGAGCTGCATATTTCACTACACCCCATGACATGGCCTATCAATAGCGGTAAAGAATTCAAGGGAGTGTATAACCTGGATAATAAAAGCCTTCGTTTATTTACCGCCAGTACCAAGGCTGAAGAAGAAGATATTATTGCCATAGCTGATTTGCAGGATAATTTACTGGATGCCAAAGTAGGAGAGCGGGATGCCGTACAATTAAGAGAAGATGTAGAACTGATCGATGGCGTATACGGTGAATTAAATACGGATGATTATCTCAAAGGAAAAATTGCACCTGTTTTTTTTGGCAGCGCCGTGAATAATTTTGGTGTAAAAGAAATGCTGGATATATTCATTCGCATTGCACCGGTACCGCGCAGCAGGGAAACTTCCACTCGTACCGTAGATGTGGGTGAGGATAGATTCAGCGGATTTATTTTTAAGATACATGCCAACCTAGATCCCAAGCACCGCGACCGGATCGCATTCATGCGCGTATGCAGCGGAAGATTCGAAAGGAATAAATATTTTCATCATGTACGGCTTGATAAAGAGATGCGTTTCAGCAATCCGTACAGTTTCATGGCCCGCAACAAGGATATTATTGACGACGCCTATGCCGGTGATGTAGTGGGTCTGTTCGATACCGGTAATTTTAAAATTGGTGATACCCTCACCGAAGGAGAGGATTTTTATTTTGTGGGTATCCCTACTTTCTCACCCGAGATATTCAAGGAGCTGGTGAACAAGGACCCCATGAAAACCAAACAACTGGAAAAAGGCATCAGCCAGTTAACAGATGAAGGCGTTGCCCAATTGTTTACACAGTTCGGCGGTAATAAAAAGATCATCGGTTGCGTGGGCGAACTGCAGTTTGAAGTGATCCAGTACCGTTTGCTGCATGAATATGGGGCTGCCGCCGAATTCAGGTCATTGCCCTTTTACAAAGCCTGCTGGCTCACTAGTAAGGACAAAAAAAAACTGGAAGATTTTCTCCGATTTAAACAACAAAATTCCGCAGAAGACAAAGACGGGCACCCGGTTTACCTGGCGCAGAGTGAGTGGTTCTTACAAACCGAGATCACCAACAATCCGGATATTGAATTTCATTTTTCAAGTGAGATACATAAGTAAATATCTTGAGTAAAGTCTTTTAGAAACCGGATAAAAACGGAAAATTTGTTTACCAATTAGCAGTTGGTCATACGATCACAGGGTTCAGAAAAAAATTCTTCAAATTTTTTTTGCCGCCTTTTTTAGGACGAGGCACTCACTTGATCTCCATGCAGAGACTTTAGTCTCGAGTCTGTGTCTTGACCAATACCTGAAATTTACATATCTTGGTTTATTGGAATAAAACCATTTATGATACTGTTTGAAACAGAAAGATTGATCGTGAGAAGATTTACAGTAGCCGATGCTGAATATTTCTTCCTGGTTAACGGTGATCCACAGATAATGCATTTTATCCGACCTGTAAAGAACAGGCAGGAGAGTGATGTTTTTTTACACGAAAACTTGAATTTTTACCAGGATCACTCTGTTCTGGGTCGTTTTGCAGTTTTTGAAAAAGGATCTGCCAGTTTCCTGGGCACTTTTTCATTTTTGTACCTGTCTGGAGAAGCTGATTTTCACCTCGGGTATGCATTATTACCAGAAGGATGGGGAAAGGGATTTGCCACGGAACTGGTATACTTCGGAATAATTTATTTCTTTGCACAAACCAACAAAAACGAGGTTTTTGCGATTACAGACCCTGCCAATCTGCCTTCCCAACGTGTTTTGTTAAAATCAGGATTCACTAAAAAAGGGCAGATGTTAGAAAAGGGGAAAATACTTGAATTATTCAGTGTAAGGAGGGATGGCTCTTCCGGAAACGATATTGCGGACAAATAGTTCCTGCTTATTTGTACTTTTGCAGCCCTTATGAAAGCAAGAACATTAAAGCGAGACAAGGTAAATATCATTACCCTGGGCTGCAGTAAGAACCTGGTAGACAGCGAAGTGCTGAGTGGTCAACTGGCTGCTAATGATATTAATGTGGTGCATGAGAATAGCAAGCTGGATCATAACATTTCAGTAGTGAATACCTGCGGGTTCATTGATAAGGCTAAAGAAGAAAGCATCAATACTATACTTGACCAGTTGGAACTAAAACGCAGGGGTAAATTAGACAAGGTATATGTGACCGGTTGTTTAAGTGAACGTTACCGTGCTGACCTGGAACTGGAAATGCCCGAAGTGGATGCCTGGTTTGGTACACTTGAACTGCCGCTGATCTTAAAACAGTTTGATGCTGATTATAAAACCGAATTACTCGGTGAACGTTTATTGAGTACTCCCAAACATTATGCTTACCTCAAGATTAGTGAAGGATGCAACCGCACCTGTTCTTTCTGTGCTATTCCCCTGATGCGTGGGCAACACATAAGCAGGCCCATCGAGCAGTTAGTAGCAGAAGCCGAAGGACTCGTGCGCAAAGGTGTAAAAGAAGTGATGCTTATTGCACAGGAGCTTACTTATTATGGATTGGATATTTATAAGAAAAGAGAATTGCCCAAACTAATGCATGCGCTGGCCGATGTAAAAGGACTTGAATGGATCCGTTTGCATTATGCGTATCCCAGTAAATTTCCACTGGAGATTCTGGATGTGATTCGGGAAAGGGATAACATCTGTAAGTACCTTGATATGCCTTTACAGCACGCCAGCAACAACATGCTAAAAGCGATGCGCAGAAATATTACCCGTGAAGAAATGACAGAGCTGATCCACACCATCCGTGAAAAAGTACCGGGTATCTGTTTGCGTACTACACTGATAGCGGGGTTCCCCGGCGAAACGGAGCAGGATGTGGAAGAACTGAAGGAATTCTTACAGGAACATAGGTTTGACAGGGTGGGAATCTTTAATTACAGTCACGAAGAAAATACATCAGCCTACGATCTGGTGGATGATGTGCCTGCCGAAGAAAAAGCTACCCGTGCACAGGCGATCATGGAAGTACAACAGGTGATCAGTTATGAAAAGAACCGTGAAAAAATAGGAAAAGTGTTCAAAGTGATCATCGATAAAAAAGAAGCGGGACGATATGTAGGCAGGACAGAATTTGACAGTGTTGAAGTTGACAATGAAGTGGTGATCCATTCAGCCAAAAAATTACCCCTCGGTGAGTTTGTAAATGTGAAGATCACTAAGGCGTATGATTATGATGTGGA